>JAUVTI010000001.1 GCA_030601605.1 Gemmatimonadales bacterium | reverse complement strand
AACGCGCAGCTGTTGGAGAGGATCGGCTGCACATCGCTTGCGAGGCTCGGCGTCGTAACGGTGATGTTCGCGTTCCCCGTCTGGCCGTCGCCCGATGCCGTGATCATGGTCATCCCCACACCCTGCGCAGTGACCAGGCCGGAGCCGCTCACCGTCGCGACCCCGCCGTCACCCGTGCCCCAGGTGATCGTGACACCCTGCACCGGATTCCCGTTGGCGTCCCGGGCCGTGCCGGTGAGCTGCAACGTGAGGGTCTTGAGAAGCGAGGCTGACCCGGGCGCGACCGCGACTCCCACTGTCTGTTGATCCACCGTGAGCATTGCCTCGGCCGTGAGCCCGTCTCGGGCCACCCTGATTGTCGTCGTCCCGTTCCCGACCGCTGTCGCAGAGACCGTATTGCTCGACCCCGTGACCGTCGCTACGCCGCCAGCGGTGCTCGTCCAAGTGAACCCGTCGGTGATCGCGTTGCCTTGGGCATCTGCTGCGGTGGCTGTGTAACCCTGAACGTCCCCCACACTGTTCAGCGTGACGGGGGTCGACGGCATCGAGAGTGAGGTCGCTACCTGCGTGTTGTTGTTGCCGTTGTTGCCGGTGGGGGTGCTCGAACAGGCCAGCGCGCCGATCACGAGCAGGCCGACGACTGCCAGCATTGGACGTGGAAGGGGCATTGATACCTCCTACTTCGGGGTCTTGGCGATACTCGTGGGAAACCCCATATGGGAGTAGATTGTTCCGCATTGGGCCCCTGGGCCCACACCGAGTTTCCTGTGACCCTCCCCGCGGAGATCACCATGCGCGCAGCTGTCCTCGTACTGAGCCTGTCGCTCCTGGCACCGGCGCTTCACGCCCAGGAGCAGGAGTTTGAGCGACCCGACGACTGGACGGTCCGGTTCGACCGGGCCGGCAGTCCGGACTCGGCCATCTACTTCGTCTCGATGCCCCCCGGCTGGCACATCACGACCGGACCGGCAGCGATCCTGTACGATCCCGCGCGCGTGGTGCACGGGGAGTACCGGGTCGAGTCCTTCATCCACCTCTTCCCCGTCGAGCGGAACGAGGCGTTCGGCGTCTTTCTCGGGGGATCCGACCTCGAGGGTTCGGCGCAGGCCTACACCTACTTCCTCATCCGCAAGGACGGGAAGTTCCTGATCAAGGAGCGCTCGGGGAGCGACACGCGCGTGATCCATCCCTGGACCGAGAGCGCGGCAATCGTGAAGTACGAGGGGCAGGAGGGCACGGCCAAGAACCAGCTTGCCGTAGAGGTGGGGTCGGACACGGTTGACTTCTTCGTGAACGGCGGGGAGGTGGCGAGCCTACCGCGCTCCGAAGTGAAGACCGACGGGATAGTGGGCCTGCGGGTGAATCACGGGCTCAACCTCCACGTGACGTCGCTGGACATCGCGCAGACGTAGGGCCAGGTCCAGTCCGGTCGCGAGCACAAACGGGTCCCGGTGGGGGGACCCGTCTTCCTGTTCGGTATCGGCGCGTTGAGTGGCCAGGGACGGAGTTGAACCGCCGACACGCGGATTTTCAGTCCGCTGCTCTACCAACTGAGCTACCTGGCCCGGAGCCGGGAATTATACACAATGAGGCCCGGTGCGGGGAGATGGCGCCAGGCGCCAGCTGGCAACCGCCGGCGCCCGACCCCCAGAAAGGCAGCCTCTGGACCAGCGCCAGGCAACCACCGCAGCACTATATTATTTCGTGGTACACCAGTTAACCATGTGTTGAGCTTTGCACCGAGGCTCCGACCTCATCCGTCCGGCAGCTCGCCCCTGCCCAGCCGCTCGAGCCAGCCCTCGTCGTCATCATCCAGGTCGTACCGCGCCAGCTCCGGCGCATCGGGATAGCGCTCCTTCGCCAACCTGATTGCGGCGCGAGCGCGTGCCGGATCCTTCTTCACGGTGCGGTAGATCTCCTCGAGCCGGATGGCGGCGTTGATGTCCACCTTGCGGGAGGCCCCCCGCTGGAGGTAGCCCTCCAGCAGCCGGATCACGTCCTCCAGGTTGGGCCTCGCCTGCAGCGGGAGCGTCCCGATCCCGCCGCCCAGGAGCTGCATCGAGACCCAGTCCCCGAGGGGGGTGCCCACGTACTCCACCAGGAGATCCCAAGCCCACCACATCACGCCGCAGGCGGCCGACGCCACGAACAGCCGGGGGTCGCTGCGCACGAGGAACGCCGCCACGAGCAGCACTATGGTCGCCGTGCCGAAGATGAGGCGGACTACGCGCGTAATGCTGTACGGCGGGGGTCCAGTCTGCACACGCCCCTCCAGAGGCCTTGAATTCGGGCCCGTCCGGCGCAGCCGGGCAGCGGCGCCGAAGCTATGGTTACGGACAACCCCACCCCCTCGCAAGCCCACACGTCACGACTGCGCCTCCAACACAGCATAATCGCAATAACGCAAATGCGCAGACCGCTAACCTCCGCAAGTTGCGCAGGACCGCTACAGCAACGCAACCGGCGCGGCGGTGCCGGACATCAGCACGGCCACGAGCCTGATTCGGCCACTTGGCCTCCAAATATGGCACGGGTCGTGGTCCCACCGCGGTTTCGCCACCCCGCGGTGCGGTGGCCACGACAGGTCGCGGCGGCGGCACCTTCGCAGTCCCGCAGGGAGATGTACCTCATCGCCGCTGTTCTGCGATCCTGTGACGGATGTCACACCCTCCGGAGGCCAGGGCTGGTGCTCGAGCCGCGCCCCAGGGCGCCGCTGAGGAGGGTCCCCCGGACTGCTCAAAAGCCGCTAGATTCACACGACGAGCAGGGCTCTCATTCGACCCAGAGGCTTTGATGACAGAGTACCAGGCGGTGATCGTGCGGCTGCAGGGAAAGTCCCGCGAGGACGAGGTCATGATCACGGACCTGCTGAACGAGCGCGCGCGGGGTGGCTGGACCTACCACTCCCTCGACCTCCTCCCCGACCAGAAGACGCTCGTCGTCTTCTCCCGGCAAGCCTGAGCCAGCGGGAAGCGCTCCGCACACGCCCCGGCCGGAGACCCCGATGACCGGCGACGCACCTGAGCACATCGGCTCTCGGCGCGCCTTCGACGGGCGGCTCGTGAGGGTGGACCTGGACACCCTCCGGGCGCCCGACGGCAGGGAATTCGAGCTGGAAATCGTCCGCCATCCCGGGGCTGTGGCCGTAGTCCCGCTTCTGTCGGACCCGGGAAACCCCGACCCGTCGATCCTCCTCCTCGAGCAGTACCGCCACGCCACCGGCGGGGTCATCTGGGAGATCCCGGCGGGCACCCTGGAGCCCGGAGAGGACCCGGAGGCGTGCGCGCGGCGCGAGCTTCTGGAGGAGACCGGAGCGAGCGCCGAGCAAATCGAGCACCTCACCACGATCTACACGACTCCGGGCTTCACGGACGAGCGGATTCACCTCTATCTGGCCACCGGGATCACCGCAGGGGAACCCAACCATGAGGGCGACGAGTTCATAGAGGTGAAGCCGCTGCCCATCACCCAGATCCTGGAGATGATCCGCGACGGGAAGATCGTGGACGCGAAGTCCATCGCGGCTCTCCTCTGGGTGGCCGGATTCCGACTTGATTTGTAGGGGACTGTGTCCCCCACGGGGGACGGGTCGGAGCCTGGAGGGGCCCGGTGGACGGTTCGCCGGGCCCTTCGTATCTGAATGATCGTCAACGGCTTACGCCACAAGGACGGGCTTCGTACCCGGATCGGTACGATTCGTGCGGTGTTTGGGGCACAGTAAGGAGGGCGTTGTACCGCATCTTGTTCGTCAGAACGAGGGCCGGCCCCTCGACGGGGGCGTGGCCCGGGAGCTTCACATGACCGCTAGGCCTGACACCCTGCAACGGGTGACACCCAAGTCCGCCTACGGGGCGGAGACCATTGAGCTGCGCGCGCTCGACGATTCGAGCGTGGTGGCGGCGTTCCTGGCGGGGCGGCAGCGGGGGTTCGACGTGCTGGTGGACCGCTACCAGAAGCGGTTGCTCAACTTCATCTACCGGACCATCGGCGACCGTGAGCGCTCCGAGGATCTGGTGCAGGAAGTGTTCATCCGCGTGCACCGCCATCTGCACCGTTTCGACCAGACGAGGAAGTTCTCGACGTGGATCTACACGATCGCGTCCAACCTGGCCAAGAACGAGCTGCGGAACCGCAGCCGCAGTCCGCTCGTGCTGTTTCAGACCATCAAGAAAAACTGGGAGGCCGACCACCGACCGCTCCAGTTCGAGGACAGGCACTACCGGCCGGAGGACCTCTTCCGCAAGCGGCACCTGCGCGAGCTCGTCGAGTGGGCGGTGAAGCAGCTGCCGGAGCACCACCGCGTCGTGTTCGTGCTGCGCGAGCTCGAGGGGAAGACCTACGAAGAGATTGCCGAGATCACCGACTGCAACCTCGGCACGGTGAAGAGCCGGCTCAACCGGGCGCGCAACCGCTTCGCCCAGATCATCGGGCCGCTGCTCGATTAGCCGCCCAGCGTCCCTGACCCACCGGGGAACGGGGAAGGGGGAAGGGTACAGCGACCATCGCACGCTTCCCGTTTCCCGTTTCCCGGTATGAGGGGAACATCGCCGAAGTCCCGCTGTAACACCCGATGGCCATGAATTGTCACGAGTTTCTGGAGCGCTATTCCGATTGGCGCGACGGCCTGATCGGCGCAGATCTGCGGCAGCGGATGAGCGATCACCTGCAGAGCTGCCCCCGGTGTACCCAGTATCACGCCAGGGTGGCCAGGGGCGTCACTGTGCTGAAGAGCCTGCGCGAGCTCGAGCCCACGTGGCTGTCAGGGCGCCGTCTGGCGAGCCGCCTGGCAGGTCCGCCGCTCACCCTGTACGAACCCGTCACTCCGGCTCCCGCCGGAATCATGGTGGCCCTGATGCTGATGACCGCGGCGGCGCTCTTCGTGTGGGAGGCCGCGACGGGCCCCGGCTCCCGCGCCGCACAGCAGCCTGTCCAGCGGCCCCGGCCGGTCGTGGTCGCCAACCCGGCTCCCCCGTTCGTCAGCTTCGCTCACCTCTCGGTTCCGGCCTTCACCGGGCCGCTGCGCACCCCGGGAGCCGGCGAGGCACCCTTCGGAGTGCGCACGGCGCTGTCGCCCTAGCGGGCAGGCTTTCTCCCGCACCTCCCGGTCGGTAGTTTCCGCCCTATATGGCGGCTTCCCTCGACTTCGACTCCGCGTACCGTCAGATCCGGCGCGGGGAGCTGGCTCCCGTCTACTACCTGACCGGCGACGAGGACGTGCTGAAGGACGAGCTCGTCTCGCTCATGCTGGAGCAGGCCGTGGATCCGGCGAGCCGCGACTTCAACCTGGACATCCGCTCCGCGGGCGACCTCGACGGGGAGAGCCTGCACGCCCTGATCGAGACGCCACCGATGCTCGCCGAGCGCCGCGTGGTGGTGATCAAGGCGCTCGAGCAATGGCGCAGGAACGCGCGCGTCTGGAAGGTGCTGGAGCGCTACGTCGCCAACCCCTCACCCACCACGATGCTGGTGTTGGTGCACGGAGCGGGCCAGAAGCCCCACGCGGACCTGTCGCGGAAGGCGGCGCACGTCGTCATCGGAGGCCTCGACCCGAAGCGGCTCGCCCGCTGGGTGAAGCTGCGCGCCGAGCGTTCGGGGTTCGCTTTCGAGCCCGATGCTGTCACGCACCTGATCGAGGCGCTCGGCGGAGAGCTGTCTCAGCTCGCGATGGAGATCGAGAAGCTGGCTGCCGCCGCGGGTGAGCATCCCATGGGCGTCGACGACGTGGCCAACCTCGTGGGCGTGCGGCGCGGCGAGACCGCACACGACTGGGTGAGCGCGGTGCTGCAGCGGGACGTGCCGCGGGCGATCGGAATACTCGAGGGCGTGCTCTCGACATCGGGCGTAAACGGAGTGCGCCTCGTAGCGGGGCTCGGCACCGCCCTCGTGGGCGTGCGGCTGGCGCGGGCGCTGCTCGACAAGGGAACGTCGGCGCGCCGCGTCGAACAGGCCGTGCTCCAGCGCATCAAGCAGGCGCGTCCCGCTGGACTCGGAAGCTGGCAGGCCGAGGCGGCACGCTGGACCGCCGCCGCCAGGAACTGGGCCGCCGAAGACATCGATCAGGCGTTGCGCAGCGCATACGACGCCGACCGTGCCCTGAAATCAACTACCATCAGCGACGAGGTCGGTACCTTGAGCGACATGCTGCTCGTGATGAGCGCCAGGAGGGCTGCGGCGTGAGACGACTCTTGCTGTCAGTGCTGGTCTTCGCGGCCGCCACGTCGGCGACCGCGCAGGAAGTGGTTCCCTGGGAGGAAGTCGAGGGGGATTCGACCCTCACCGTCGCCGTGAGGCTCGCCACCGAGGGGCAGGGCGACTCCGCGCGGGTGTTCGTGCGCGCGCGACTGTCAGAGGTCTCCCCCAACGATACGCTCTACCCCGAGTTGCTCTACGCGGCGGGCGTGGTCGCGGCCGACGTGGACAGCGCAACGCTCTACTTCCGCCGCGTCGGCATCGAGTACGCGCGATCCGGCTGGGCCGACCGGGCGCATCTGCGCCTCGCCCAGATCGCGTTCGGCGCCGGCGATTACGCCGCAGCATACCGCAGCGCCCAGCGCGTGCTGATGGACTACCCCTTCAGTGAGGTTCTGCCCGAGGCGGGCTTCTGGGCCGGCCGCGCGCAGCTGGAGGTCGGGAACGGCGCCGACGGGTGCCGCCTGCTGAGCACCGCGGCCGCCGACGCCGGAGACAACGTCGAGTTGGCCCAGCGAGCTCGCTACCAACTGCAGCGCTGCGCCGCCTTCGCACAGGAGGGCGACTCGCTCGGCGGCGACTCGGCCCAGGCGCGGCCGGCCCAGCCTTCGGCCGGCACCCAGACGGTGTACGCAGCCCAGGTTGCCGCGGTACAGAACGCGGTTGCCGCCGATGAGCTCATGCGCCAGCTGCACGCGGCGGGCTACGACCCCCACGTGGTCCGCGGCGTGGACGGGCTCTTCAAGGTCCGGGTGGGGCGCTTCCCCGATCGCAGCGCAGCCCAGCGGCTCGCGAACGAGCTCAGGCAGCGGCTGGGCGGGAGTCCGTTCGTCGTCGAGGAGCAGCAGTGAGCCGAAGGCATCGCTCGTCTCCGGAGGCCGAGACCCCGCTGATGCAGCAGTACCGCGCAATCAAGGCGCGCCATACCGATTCGATTCTGTTTTTCCGCATGGGCGACTTCTACGAGATGTTCCTCGACGACGCGAAGCTCGCCGCGCGGGAGTTGGGCCTGACGCTCACGAGCCGCAACAGCGGCGCCGCCGCCGAGATCCCGCTGGCAGGCGTGCCGGTCAAGGCCGCCGACGGATACCTGCGGCGCCTCGTGGAGCGCGGCTACCGGGTAGCCATTTGCGAGCAGGTGGAGGATCCAAAGCACGCCAAGGGGGTGGTGCGGCGCGAGGTGATCGAGACGGTGAGCCCCGGCGCGATCCTCGCCCACGAGTGGCTGGACAGCACATGCAACAACTTCCTGGTGGCGATCCTCCCCGGCGATCCGGTCGGGCTCGCGGCGCTGGATCTATCGACCGGCGAGTTCATCCTGGAGACGGTGGCGGTGGATGACCTCCAGGTCGCGTTCTCCCGCTTCGACCCTCGCGAGATCGTCGTGCCGGAGGGTGGGGAGGTGCCGGCCGCTGGCAGCCAGCTCATGGTCACACAGCGTGAGGCGTGGGAGTTCAACCCCGACGAAGCCGCCGAGGAGATTGCGCGGCGTTTCGGATTGCGGGGGCTCGAAGGCCTCGGGCTCGGCGATTCCGACCGGCCGGCCCTCGGCGCGGCGGGGGCACTGCTCAAGTACGCGAGCGAACTGCAGCCGGGCGGCCTGCCGCAGCTCGCGCCGCCCTCGGTGCGGCGCGTGGGCGCCACGATGCCGCTCGACGAGATGACGCGCCGCAACCTCGAGCTGACCGAGCCGATGCGGCCGGGCGAGCAGGGCGGAACGCTGCTCGAGGTACTCGATCGGACGGTCACCCCCATGGGCGCGCGCCTGCTCCGGCAGTGGCTGCTGGCGCCGCTGCGCACGGTGGACGGTATCAACGCGCGCCTCGACGCGGTCGAGGTGCTGGTGGACGACGCACGGGGCCGCGAGCGCCTGTGGGACGCGCTCGACGGAGTCCGCGACATCGAGCGGCTGGCGGGACGGGCCGCGGCGCACCGCGCCAACCCGCGCGACCTGGGCGCGCTGCGCGATTCCCTCGCCCGGCTGCCCGACCTGAAGAGCGCCCTCGACGGACTCGCCGCCCGCGAGCGCAGCGCCGAGCTGGAGCGCGTTGCCGAGGACTTCGACCTGCTCACCGACCTCACTGACGAGCTGTCCCGCATGCTGGTGGACAGCCCTCCCGCATCGCTTGGCGACGCCGACAGTATCCGCCCCGGCGCAGATGCGGAGCTGGACGAGATCCGCGAGCTGCGCGACGGAGGCAAACGCTACATCGCCGCCCTCCAGGTCACCGAGCGGGAGCGCACCGGCATATCGTCGCTCAAGGTCGGATACAACAAGGTCTTCGGCTACTACATCGAAGTCACCAAGGTGCACAAGGACGCGGTCCCGGATAACTACGAGCGGCGCCAGACTCTCACCAACGCCGAGCGCTACGTCACACCGGAGCTCAAGGGCTACGAGGCGCGGGTGCTGGGCGCGGAGGAGCGCGCGCTCGAAGCGGAGCGCGCCCTGCTGCACGCCCTGTGTGATTCGATCGCCTCACGCCTGGCCCGGCTGCGCGGGGCTGCGCGCACAAGCGCCACGCTCGACGTCTTCGCGGCTCTTGCGGAGACGGCGGTGCGCGAGCGCTACGTGCGCCCGGAAGTGGACTCGGGGATGGAACTCGAGCTCACTGGTTCCAGGCATCCGGTGGTCGAGCGCATGCTGCCGCCGGGCAAGTTCATCCCCAACGACGTTCATCTCGACGCCGCCGCCCGCATCATCCTGCTCACCGGCCCCAACATGGCCGGCAAGTCCACCGTGCTGCGCCAGACCGGTCTCGCCGTGCTGATGGCGCAGATGGGTTCTTTCGTGGCGGCTGACGCTGCACGCATCGGCGTGGTGGACCGCGTGTTCACCCGCGTCGGCGCGAGCGACGCACTGGGGCGCGGCCACTCCACGTTCATGGTGGAGATGAGCGAGACCAGCGCCATCCTGCGCGGCGCCACCGACTCCAGCCTGATCCTGCTCGACGAGATAGGACGGGGCACGGCGACCTACGACGGCGTGGCGATCGCCTGGGCGGTAACCGAGCATCTGCACGACAGCGTGGGCTGCAAGACCATCTTCGCGACCCACTACCACGAGCTCACCCAACTCACCGAAGAGCTGCAGCACACACGCAACTACAACGTGGCCGTCAAGGAGTCCGGTGACGACATCGTGTTCCTCCACAAGCTGCAGCCGGGCGGATCGGACCGCTCCTACGGAATACACGTGGGGCGGCTGGCGGGCCTGCCACGCGACGTGGTGCAGCGGGCGTGGGAGATCCTCGCCCTGTTGGAGTCCGGACATCACGTGGCGGGCATCGCTCCGCCGCCCGCACCGGATGCGCAGCAGCTTGCACTGTTCGCGGCAGGCGAACACCCGGTGGTCAAGGAGTTGCAGGACCTCGACCCCGAAACGTTGACACCCATCGAGGCGCTCACCCGCCTCGCCGAGCTCAAGAAACGCGCCGAGGATCGGTAATGCGACATCTCTGGATTGCAGCCGGGTTGCTGGCCGCTTGTGCGGCGGAAGAGTCGACACCCAACGGTGAAGTGACGAACCAGCCGCAGCGCCGGTTCGAGGCGCCGGTGGTAGTGAACGCCGAGTCGCCGATCGACTACCCACGCGCCCTCTACGAACAGCGCGTGGAAGGCACGGTCGTGCTGCGACTCTTCGTGGACGACACCGGCGCGGTCGTGCCGGACTCCACGCAAGTTGCCGAAGCCAGCGGATACCCGGCGCTCGACTCGGCTGCGCTGGCCGGCGTAACTGAAATGCGCTTCGCGCCCGCCCAGCGGGACGGGCGCCCGGTCGCGACGTCGTTTCTCCAGCCGGTGCACTTCCGGCTGCCGGATGGGCCATCGGGAGGTGGATCGTGAGCAAGAACCACGCGCGGCCGTACGCCAACGTCCTCGATACGATCGGCTGGACACCCCTCATACGGCTGAACCGGGTGACCGAGGGCCTCGAGACGCCGGTCTACGGCAAGGCGGAGTTCTTCAACCCCGGCGGATCGGTGAAGGACCGCATCGGCCTGGCTATCATCGAAGACGCGGAGAGGAGCGGCCAGCTCAAGCCCGGCGGCGTCGTGGTCGAGGGGACGTCGGGGAACACCGGTGTCGGGCTCGCACTCGCGGCGGCCCTAAAGGGCTACCGCTGCATCTTCACGATGCCGGACAAGATGTCGTCCGAAAAAGTGCGGCTGCTCAAGGCGTTCGGCGCCAAGGTCATCACCACTCCCACCGCAGTTCCGCCGGACCACCCCGAGAACTACGTCATGAAGGCCAAGGCCATCGCCCAGGAGACACCCGGGGCAGTGCTGGCCAACCAGTTCTACAACCAGGTGAACCCCGATGCGCACTACCGCTCGACCGGCCCCGAGCTGTGGGAGCAGACGGAGGGACGCATCACCCATCTGGTGGGCGGAGCCGGCACGGGGGGCACGCTCTCCGGTGCGGGGCGCTACCTCAAGGAGCAGAATCCCAAGGTGCAGGTGATCGTTGGAGATCCCGAGGGATCGATCTACGCCGAGTACGCGCGCACCCAGCAGATTGGGGAGGGATACCCCTACAAGGTGGAGGGGATCGGAGGCGACAAGATCCCCGGCACGCTGCACTACGACGTGGTGGACGAGTTCGTCTCAGTGAGCGACAAGGATTCCTTCCGGATGGCGCGCCGCCTGACTCGGGAGGAAGGACTGTTCGTCGGCGGCTCCTCCGGTCTCCACGTGTGCGCCGCGTTGTACGTGGCGCGCCAGGCCAACGACCCGGACGCCTGTGTGGTCGCCATCCTGGCCGACACCGGCGAGCGCTATCTCTCCAAGCTCTACAACGACGAGTGGATGCGTGAGAACCAGATGCTCGACGTGGAACGGGTGACGGCCTCCACTTTGCTCGCAGCGAAGTCGGACGGCGCGCCCGAGCTCGTCATCGTCACTCCCGCGCAGACGGTGCGGCAGGCGCTCAACCTGATGGACACCTACGACGTCTCGCAGCTCCCGATCGTCGAGAACGACGAGTGCGTCGGGGCGCTCGACGAGGCCAGCCTCATGGCGCGCGCCATAGCACAGCCGGTGGT
This sequence comes from Gemmatimonadales bacterium, assembly GCA_030601605.1. Classification (GTDB taxonomy): domain Bacteria; phylum Gemmatimonadota; class Gemmatimonadetes; order Gemmatimonadales; family GWC2-71-9; genus WVYX01. The sequence continues at coordinate 41,727 of JAUVTI010000001.1, read as the reverse complement.
GCTCGAGCAACCGGTTCGCGACATCATGGAGCAGCCCTACCCGGTGGTGGATGCGGATGCGCCTCTCGACAGGGTCTCCGAGCTGCTGTCGCGCGAGACGCCTGCGGTCCTCGTGCGGCGTGAGGGCAAGCTCGCCGGGATCGTGAGCCGCTACGACGTGTTGCATCACATGGTCGGGATTCGCTGACTTGGCACACTATCTACTTTCCGCCGAGGCCGCCTTTGCCGCGGCGCACACGCTCCCCGGAGTCGAGAAGTGTGAGCGCATGCACGGCCACAACTGGCGCGTGCGCCTCACCGTGCGCGTCGAAGCCGACGTGCTGGACGAGGGCGGGATGGCCGTGGACTTCCGGGTGGTGGAAGAGGCCGTGCGTGATGCGGTGAGCGAGTTCGATCACGCATACCTCAACGACCTCGAGCCGTTCGGCGACTGCCCGCCTACGGCCGAACGCCTGGCCGTGGTAGTCTGCGAGCGCACGAGCCACCGTCTCGCGAGCGCGGCGCCTGCGGCACGCATCGACGCCGTGGAGATCTGGGAGACCCCACAGTACCGCGTGGAATACCGGCCGTGACCCGCGTCGCCGTGCTGACCGGCGGTTCCACGCCGGAGCGCGACGTCGCCCTGGCGGGCGCCGGGCAGGTGGTCGCGGCGCTGCGTACCCGTGACTACGACGTGACGGTGGTGGACACAGTGGACGGTGTGCTGTCGCTGTCAGAGGAGAAGCGCCGCCTCGTGCCGGTCGGCAAGACGCCGCCGACGCTGGATGATCTTGCCGCTCTGGCCGCACGCGAGCTCGGTGCGGAGCTCACCGAGCTCGAGCCCATCGCAGAGGCCGACGTCGTTTTCGTAGTGCTGCACGGCCGCCAGGGAGAGGGCGGTGAGATGCAGGGCCTGCTCGAGACCGCGGGGCTGACGTACGCGGGCAGCGACCCGGTAGGCAGCTCACTCGCGATGGACAAGAACGAGGCCAAGCGACTGTTCCGCGACGCCGGCATCCCGACCGCACCGTGGGAGATGTGGCCCGCGTCGGACGACGCAGTCGCAGCGCTGGGACTACCGCTCATCGTCAAGCCGTCCAGGGTGGGATCCAGCGTAGGGCTCACCGTGGTGCGGGACATCGCCGAGCTCGACGCCGCCGTCCGGGAGGCTCGCGTCTACGATGACGACATCATGCTCGAGGCCTACGCAACCGGTTCGGAGTACACGGTCGGGATCCTGGGTGACGAGGCGCTCGCGGTGGGAGAGATCATTCCCAGTCACGAGATATTCGACTACGAGTGCAAGTACACGCCGGGAATGACGCAGGAAATCTTCCCGGCGGACATCCCGGATGCGCTCGCGGACGAGCTGCGCCGCATCGGATTGGAGAGCCACCGCGCGCTGAGGCTGCGCGACTTCTCCCGTGTCGACTTCCGGATCGGCGCCGACGGCAGTCCCTACGTGCTGGAGGCCAACACGCTGCCCGGCCTCACGGCGACCAGTCTCCTGCCCCAGTCGGCAGCCGCAGTGGGCATCCCCTTCGAGGAATTGTGCGACCGGATCTGCCGCCTGGCGCTGTCCCGGCGGGAGGCCGGAACAAAGCCCGCGCCCGAAGCCTAGATTAGGTAGATATGCGGTCCCAAGCGTCGTTCTCGCTCACCCCGTGGGTACGGGGGCTGATCATCGCGAACACGGTGGTCTGGATCCTGACCATCACCGTGTTCACGGGACCGTGGTTCAACGAGTTCTTCTCCTTCAGTCCGGCCGACGCCGGCCGCCACTGGTGGGGGTTCGTCAGTTACATGTTCGTGCACGTGGGGTTCCTGCACCTCGCGTTCAACATGCTGATGCTGTTCATATTCGGGCCGCCGGTCGAGGAGCGTATGGGCGGCGCCGCCTTCGCGCTGTACTACCTGATCTGCGGGCTGGGCGGCGCGGCGTTCTCGTTTGCGCTTTCGCTCTTCACCCCGGTTGCACCGTTCGTGGGCGCCTCTGCGGCGGTCTTCGGCGTCTCGCTCGCGTACGCCATGACCTGGCCCGATGCACCGATCTACGTCTTTCCGCTGCCGCTTCCCATCAAGGCGAAGTGGCTGGTGGTGTTCCTCGCCACGATCAACCTGGTGCTCGCGATCGCCGACGCGCAGGATGGGGTGGCGCATCTCGCGCACCTGGGCGGGTTCCTCTTCGGTTTCATCTACCTGAAGAGCGAAGAGGCCGTCATGCGCCGCGCGCGCGCTGCGCTCACGACCCACCAGATAGCCCATGTCGTGCCACAGCGCCGCGTGCGCGAGCCGCGCGCGGCGGCGTCTGCGGCCGCCGCGGCCGCCGCAGGTCCGCCGCCGGAGGACGAGGAGCAATCCAAGCAGGATGATCTCGACCGCGTGCTCGACAAGATCTCCCGGAGCGGACTCGAGTCCCTCACGCACGAGGAGCGCAAGCTCCTCGACGAGGTGAGCCGAGAGCTCCGCGACGACGAGGAATGATGCCGTCCATCTCGGTTCGCCAGGGCGACATCACGACGTTCGAGGGCGACGCGGTCGTCAACGCAGCCAACAACCACCTCAAGTTGGGCTCGGGCGTCGCCGGAGCGATCCGGCGCGCCGGCGGACCTTCCATTCAGGAGGAGTGCGACCGGCACGGTTCCATCGCCGTGGGAGAGGCCGCCGTCACCGGGGCGGGCAACATGAGGGCGCGCTGGGTGATCCATGCGGCCGCCATGGGCGACGAGCCCGTGTCCGAGCGCTCCATTCGCGACAGCACGATCGCGAGCCTCGAGCTCGCCGCCGCCCAGGGCGCGAAGAGCATCGCCTTCCCAATCCTGGGGAGCGGAATCGCCGGGTTCGACTTCGACCGCGCCGCGGCGATCATGCTGGACGCCATCGGGGGCTGCGCAGATGCGGCCGGTCTCGAAGAGATCATCTTCTACGGTTTCCTGCCGGAGCAGGCTGCCGCCCTGGAACGCGTCATGGGATAGCTGGAGCGCTCCTCACGCTCACGCTTGCCGCAGCACTGCCCGGGCAGGACACCACCTTGTACGCCCGGGCGGAGTCGCTGTTGGTGGCCGGCGATCTCACCGAGGCGCGCGCCCTGCTGCAGCCCGCGTTGGAGCGAGACCGCGGGGACGTTCGGGCGCTGGTGCTTCTCGGCCGGGTGCAACTCGCAGAGGCGGGGCAGAGCGACTGGACCTGGGCAGCGTGGGACTTGTTCGAGGAGGCATGGGAGCTCAGCCCGGACGACCCGGAGATCGCCTACCTGCAGGCGCAGGCGGGACTCGCGGCCGGCGGGAAGGACGGCGAGTGGGCGATCCGTGACGGGCTGTACCGCATCTGGAATCTCGATCCGTCGTACCGCGACACCTGGCAGCTCTGGCGCTACACGTATCACGGAAAGGACGAGCTCGAGCAAGCCGTAACGATCCTGGCGCGTCACCCGGGAAACCCGACTGCAGATCTGCGCCGCGCACAACTCCTGATCGAACTGGGCAAGTACGTGGAGGCGGATCGCCTCCTGGCAGCGCGAGTGGAAGCGGGTGACCTCAGCGCCGCCGTCTGGGCGCTCATGGCGCAGAGCGCATTGGAGGCCGGTGACACCGCAACCGGGCTGGCGCACTACGCAGCGGCAGTGGGCGCCGCAGCGACGGACTCGCTCGGCATCATGTGGCGCCAGGTCGAGACGATAGCGTCGCCCGAGGAGGACAGCGCCTGGGCGGCGGCGTCACCGGACGAGTGGGAGGCTTTCTACAGCAAGTTCTGGGCGCAGCGCGAGCCGCACCTGATCACCAAGGGCAACGATCGCGTCGCCGAGCATTTCGCCCGGCTCAAGCGAGCGCGGCGCAACTACCGGCTACTCCATCCACAGGCCGCGTTCCATCGCTCACCGGGGCGACGCAACATGGTTGCCAACATCTCCCCGACCGTGTTCGCAATGGTGCAGTCGCTGGGCGTTCCCGGAATCCTGCCGCAGATGAGCGCCCGGCTGGAGGCCGACCTCCAGGCCACCGGCGTGGGCACCGATGTGCGCGCGTTGCCGGAACCGGATTCGATATCACGCTACAGGCGCTACGGGTTCGACGGGCGCGGCCTCATCTACCTGCGCTTCGGCGAGCCATTGCGCCGCTACGTCATGGACGGCGGGCAGGTCGAGGCGTGGTACTACGAGGTGGCCGGCGATCCGATGGTCGCGGTGTTCGCGCGCGCAACCGCGGCTACAGCGAGCGGCGCAGGAACATCGCTCGGCGGTGACATGGTCGTGTTTCCCACCACTCGCCCCCAGGTGCGCCACAGTGTCGAGCTACTCGAGCGCGACACCACGTCGATCGAGGCGTCGCTCGACGTGTACGCCTGGGTGGCGACATTCCGCGGCCCGGCGACCGGCGACCACATCGTGTACGTGGGAGCCACGCCTGACTCGGGCGCGGCAGCCCTGTGGAACCTCGACTGGGTCGAGCTGGACCGCGTTGCCGGCGCCAGCCCGTTCGTGTTCCGCACCGGCCCGGGTGCGCTTCGCCTGGGCGTGGACGTCCAGGCGGGGGAGCAGCTCGGCCGGCTGCGCGCAGAAGTCCGGATAACAAACCTGTGGCGTGACCGGCTCACGGTGTCGAGCATTCTCATCGGCGCCGTGACCGACACCGGCTTCGGACGCGACGAAGTGGCGGCCGCGATGCCCGGCACACGTCGCTTCCCGGCAGGCGCGCCGCTCGCGCTCTACTCGGAGATCTACGACCTCCCGGCCGACGCAGCGGGACTCGCCCAATACGAGGTCGAGTACGCTTTCGTCCCGGAGGGCGGCGGCGAGACGGTCCGCATCGCGTTCGACCGCCAGGCGCTCTCCAACCCGACCATTCCCGAGCGCATCGTGCTCGCGCCCGGCGACGTGCCGCGGGGCAGCTATCAAATCACGATGACCATCCGGGATCGAGTCGCGGGTCGCGAGGAGCACTCCACCCTCGCGGACGTGGAGCTGCGTTAGCAGCGGGCATGATCGGCGGCGCTCTCCTGCTCGCTCTCGCTGCGGCGGCTCCGGTTCAGGACACGTCTCTCTATGCCCGGGCGGAGTCACTGCTCGTCGAGGGGGAGCTGGGCGAGGCCCGGCGCCAGCTCGAGCGCGCGGTGAGGAGGAAGCGCGACGACGCGCGCGCGCTGACGCTGCTGGGCCGCGTGCACCTCGAGTGGCCGGTGATCGGCCGCTGGAAGGCGTGGGATTACCTCGAGCGCGCAGCCAAGGCGGACACAACCGACCCGGAGGCCCGCTACTGGCAAGCCCAGGTGGGCCTGCGCCTCGCGATGGAGGACGGGCAATGGATGATCCGCCGCGCGCTGCTCGACGTATGGCGCACCGACGCCGAGTACAGGGACACGTGGGAGATCGCCGAGCAGATCTACTGGAACGACGACCACCGGCGCAGCGCTGCGCAAGTCCTCGCGCACTACGCGGGCAACCCCCACTCCGATCTGCGCAGGGCCTCGTTCCTCGTCCAGGCCAACGAGTATCCGGCAGCGGCAGCGATCCTGGACTCCCTGATCGCGGCGGGGCGCGACGACGCCGCCGTTTGGGCACTGAGAGCACAGTGCGCCCTCGAGCGGGGCGACACGACCGGCGGCCTGGCCGACTACGAGCGTGCGCTCGACCGTGCGGAGTCCGACACCCTGAACCTGTTGTGGAGACAGGCAAGAGGGATTGCCTCGCCCGAGGAGGACAGCGTTTACGCAACGCTCCCACCCGGGGAGCGCGCGGCGTTCCTGCGCTCCTTCTGGTCACGGCGGGAACCCGACCTCAACACCGTGGGGAACGAGCGGATCGTCGAGCACTTCACCCGGCTGGCACACGTGCGTGACTACTATCCCCTGCTGCACCCGCAGGCGACCTTCCACCGCTCGGAGCTGAACCGGGCGCTGTACAGCGACATGTCCGGCAGCATCATCCGGTCCCTGGGCTACGCGTTCGGCATCACGGTATTCCCGATGCCGGGCCGCTCACGACTCGAGGATGACCTCGCCCGGACCGGGCTCGGCGTGGACATCCGCGATCTCCCCGAGCCCGACTCGGTGACTCGCTATCGCAACCACGGGTTCGACGGCAGGGGCCTGGTGTACCTCCGCTACGGGGAACCCGACCGGCGCCTCCGCACCGTGGGACCGGTCCCGGTGGACGCGGAGCAGTGGTATTACGAGACGCCGGGCGGGATTGCGGCCATCACGTTTGCGTCCGTCGTGGGCGACATGCTCCTCTATCCCACCAGCAGGACCGAGCTGCACAACTCCGCCATCGTGCTGGAGACCGACGATACGTCCATCCCGGCGCCCCTGGACGTGTACGCATGGGTAGCAGCCTTCAGGGGCGCGATCGACGGATACCACCTGGTGTACGTAGGAGCGACGCCCGATTCCGGCGCAGCCGCCCTGTGGGACTCGCAGTGGACGGAGCTCGCACGCGTGACCGGATCCGCTCCGTTCGTGTTCCACGTAGGGGCGCAGCGCTACAACATCGGAGTGGACGTCAAGGAAGGCGATCAGCTCGGCCGGCTCAGGGCCCAGGCGGACGTCCCCAACCTCTGGTTCGACCGGCTCACCGTCTCGAGCCTTCTGGTAGCATCACTTTCGGACACCGCGTACTCCCGCGAGGAAATAGCACGCGCGATGCCGGGGACGCGCCGCCTATCGGTCGGAGGACCCCTGGCATTCTACTCGGAGATCTACGAGCTCACGCCGGACTCGAGCGGCCTCGCCAGATATGAGATCGAGTACGCGTTCGAGCAGAACGACGAGCAGGTACTGGCCATCCGCTACCAGCGACAGGCGCCTGCTGCGTCCATCGTCATCGAGCGTGTCGTGCTCGCTCCGGGGCGCATTCCACACGGCGACTACCGAATCAGAATGCGCGTGCGCGACCTCGTCAGACCGCGCGAGGCCCGCTCGACGCACATCGACATAGAACTTCGCTGAGCCGAGGCCTTGTCAGTATCGGTCGCGCATCACAAATTGTGGGCGCCTCCAATGCTGATCAACCTCGTTCCCGAATTCCTCGCTGCGCTCGACGCACCGGATTCATTGGAGGCGTATCGCCGCCATATCGACGATCACCGCGGCGTCCTGTCCGGATACTGGCACAACTACATCCTGGATCTCGACAGCCCTCACGCAGAGGAAGTGATCCAGCGAGCCCTCGTCGCCGATCGGCGCGATCTGCACGCGTTGCTGAGTAGCTACGATGTCGCGTCAGTGGCGGAAGAGACGATGAAGCGCTGCGAGGAAACGTTCGAGATGGAGCGGCAGTTCGACGTCTATCTCATGGTCGGCGTGGGCGGCGCGAACGCGGGCGAGCTGGTGGTCGAAGGCCGCGGCGTGGCGTTCATCTGTCTCGAGCACTTCACGGGACGCCCCAATCACGAGTCGCTGGGCCTGGGCCTGCCACCCGAGCATATCCCGCTCTGGATCGCGCACGAGGTGGCGCATCTCGCGCGCTACACGTCGCCTCACAGCCGCAGCGAGCTGGCGGACATCGTCCACGACCTGGGCGGATACGACTACTGGGAAACGGGCTCTAGGGCCACGCTGCGCGAGCTGATGGTGAACGAAGGTCTCGCCGTGGCAGCGTCGCGGACCGTCGCTCCCGGATTCGAACCGTGGGACTACATGGGTTACGCCCGGCGGCAATACCGCCGCCTGCGCCCCCTGGACGCGTTCCTGTTGCCCTCGGTCGAGAAGGAGCTGGACGTGCGCGGGCTGGGATACCGGCTGCGCTCCCTCTCCGGCGGCATGTCCGCCGCCCAGCGGTTGGTGGGAGGGAAGGTGATCCCCGAGCGGTCGGGGTATTACCTGGGTGACCGCATGGTGGAGGCCGCCGTCGCCGAACTGGGAATCGCGCAGGCCCTCCGCGCCAACGCCCTGGAGTGCACGGCATTCGATCAGCGTTTGAGAGACGTGCAGAGCGCGTGAAGAAGAAGTCCTCCAGAAGCCCGACCCGCCGCTCCGCCAAACGCCCCGCCGCAAAGCCGCTCCCGGAGCGCCGCCAGATGCGCGGCCTGCGCGAACTACTCGACGAGTTGATCGGGCACGTGCGGGACACCTCCCGCCGGGCCGACGACATGGGCCCGTCCGAGCTGAAGTACGCCCAGGAGCGCCTGCAGTGGCTCGTGGACGAAGTGTGGCGGCTGGTGTTGGAGGGAGGCGACGAAACGCTGTAGCGCCGCTACTTCCCCACGCAGAAGCTCTCGAACACCCTCTCCAGCACATCCTCGGTGGACACGAGTCCGATAACGTCCTCCAGGGCCGCTACCGCCGCCCGTAGATGCGTGGCCGCGACCGCGGTCTCGAGTCCCTCCGCGCGCGCCTGCTCGAAGTGGGAGACCTCCTCCTGTGCCCGCTGGAGGGCTACACGGTGTCGCTCGCGCGTAACCAGCGGCCCGATGTCTCCCCGGCCCGCCAGGCCCGTGAACACGTGCTCAGCGAGCGCTGAGCGCAGGCGGGCGATCCCGTCCCCGGTCTCGGCAGACACCATCATGCCACTGTCGGCACCCGGGCGGGCGGTGTCGCCGAGCAGGTCACTCTTGGTGCGCACGAGCACGACGGGCACCGCCACCTCGTCGAGGAACTCCCGCTCCTCCCGTGCCAGCTCGTGGCCGGCCTCCGCGCAGAAGATCACGACGTCCGCGGCGCTCAGGTAGCGTCTGCTGACCTCGACGCCGAGCCGCTCCACGACGTCCTCCGACTCGCGCAGGCCCGCAGTGTCGATCAACCGGAATGGAAAGCCGCCACAGGAGGCCGGTGCCTCGATCGCATCGCGCGTGGTTCCGGGAATGTGTGTCACGATAGCCCGCTGGCTCCCCAACAGGGCGTTGAACAGCGACGATTTTCCCACGTTGGGCCGTCCCGCGATCACTGCGAGAGCGCCTTCGCGCAGGCGCTCACCCTCGGCGGCAGTGCCGATGAGCGCCGCAATCGCCTTCCCGGCATCCGCCGCGGCAGCTGCAATCCGCTCCGGCGCAACGGGACCGGAGTCCTCCTCGGGGAAGTCGATCTCGTAGCACACCAGAGCCTCGAGCTCGAGTACCTGGTCGCGCAGGGCAGCAATGCGCCCGGAGAGTCCGCGGTCGAACTGCTGCAGCGCCGCACGGCGCTGCGCGGGGGCGGTGGCATCCACGAGATCGGCAACGGCCTCGGCCTGGAGCAGGTCCAGCTTGCCGTTTGCAACTGCGCGGCGGGTGAACTCCCCGGGTGCCGCCTGACGCGTCCCGGCGGCGAGCAGCGCACCGAGAACCTCGGCCGGCACCAGCAGCCCTCCGTGCGTGGTGAGCTCCACCATGTCCTCGCCGGTGTACGAGGCGGGCGCGCGGTACGTGAGATAGAGCGCTTCGTCGAGCAGCTCGCCGGTGCTGGGGTGGGTGACCGGCGAGAGGCGCGCCGTCCGCAGCGGCTCGACCGTGAAGGACGCGAGGACCCTCGCCGCTGCTTCGTGGGCGCCCGAACCGGAGACGCGCACGAGCGCAATGCCGGAGCGTCCGGGTGGGGTGCTGATCGCGGCGATAACGTCGGAGAGCATGGGAAGAAACTACCCACTCATTCCTTCTTGTTCGCCTGCCTCCTGAGCCTCTGCTGCGCAATGAGCCACTGCTGCGGAATCGACGCGATGTTGCTCACCGCATAGTACAGGTTCAAGCCCGCCGACAGCTTCAGGAAGATGAACGTGAGGAATCCCGGCATCACGTACAGCATCATCTTGGTCTGCGGGTTCGGCGGCACGCCGATCTGGCCGATGCGGGTGACCGCGAACATCGACAGGCCCATCGCGATCGGGATGATGAAGAACGGGTCCGGCCGCGACAGATCGGGCAGCCACAGGAACGGCACACCGCGGAACTCGATGGTCTCGCGGAACACGAAGAACAGAGCGAACAGGATGGGCATCGGGATGAGCATCGGCAGGCAGCCGCCCAGCGGGTTCACCCCGTGCTCCTTGTACAGCTTCATCACCTCCTGCTGCATCCGCTGCGGATCTTCCTTGTAGCGCTCCTGGACCGCCTTCATCTCAGGCTGGACGGCCTGCATCGCCATGCTGGACCGCATCGCCTTCTGATTGAGCGGCCACAACAGGACGCGCATCGCCAGGCCGAAGAGGATGAGTACCCAACCGTAGCCCAGGTTGAGCGTTTCGTGCATCCACAACAGGATGCGGACTATCAAGTTGGCGAACGGGCGGATGATGGGACGGAGGATCCAGCCGTACGGGTTGACGTCCTCCAGCCCGTGGCCGATCGCCGAGAGGCTATGGAACTCCTGGGGTCCAAAGTAGCATTGGAAGCTGAACGTTCCCCCCGGGGCCGGCAGCGACGCGAGCACATTGGCGCGAACGGCATACTTGCCCGAGCGGTTCCCGCCCGTGACCAACGCACCGCCGAACTTCGGCTGCTCCTCATCCAGCGCCAGCACGGCACCGAGGAAGTACTTGGACTTGATCGCCACCCACTCGAACGGGCCCTCCAGGGCGCGCTGCTCGCCGGGATCCAGCGAGCGGAAGTTCAGGCGCTCAGTGCTACCGTCCTTGGTCACCACACCGTACGACCGGTAGTCCCACACGCTGTCAGCCTCCACCGGCGCGATGCGCGGCCCCAGGCCGATCACGATCAGGGCGCTGCGCGATGCGCCCGTTACGCGGCCCGCAACGTCGAACATGTACGTGCCGGGCCAGAACGTGTAGGTGAGCTCCACTGACACGAATCCGCGCCGCGCGACCCACCCCAGCTCCGCGCTCTCGCCCGTCACGGCGAGCGCGGTGGTGGTGGGCTCGAACGACCAGTCGGCCAGCGAGACCGTGTCGCCCTCGACCACGAGGTAGTAGTCCAGCCAGCGGGAGCCCTGCGGGATCATCTGTACACGGCCCGTGTCACCGGGCCTGAAGGTCTCGTACTTCTCGAGAATCGCACTCACGATCCGGGCGCCGCGGGTCGAGAACTCGAAGCGGTACAGATCCGACTCGACGGCCACTACCTGCGCGGGCGCCGAGTCACGGGCGGCAGGCAGCGCGGCCGCCGGCTGCGGCACCATCTCAGGCCGGGGCGCCTCCGGCTGGGCCGCCGCGGTCTCGGCAGGCTGGGACAGGACGCTGTCCGCGGCAACGGCCGGGCCCTGGGCCGGGCGGTCCCGACGCATGAAGAGCGCCGGCACCACGGCGATGAGCAGCATCAGGCTGATGGCCAGTAAAGTGCGACGGTCCATTCAGCGAGCCCTCATGGGACCGGGTCGGGGCCACCCGGATGGAACGGATGGCACTTGAGAATGCGCTTCACGCCCAGCCAGGAGCCCTTCAGGGCGCCGTAGCGCCTCACGGCCTCGAGCGCATACGTCGAGCACGTAGGTGCGAAGCGGCACGGCGAAGGGAAGGGGGACGCAGCCACCTGGTAGGCACGGATGAGCGCCGTAACCGCGTTTCGCGGCCAGCGCGTCAGCCCGACAGCGAGAGCGCCCATAGATCCAGGTCGGTGGCCAGTTCGGGAAAGTCGGACCCGTAGGCGGCCTGGCGAGAGCGGATCACGAGATCGATCGGAGCCAGGCGCGGGAGCAGGCGCCGCCGAGCGAACTCGCGGAGCCGGCGCCGCAGGCGGTTGCGCTCCACGACGCTGCGGCCGTGGCGCGGCACGACAACGCCTAGGCGCGGGTGTCCCAACTCGTTGGCTCGCCAGGAAATGTCCAGTCTCGGGGTGCGGCGGCGGCGGCCGGAACGCGTCACCGCCGTCAGGTCAGATCTGCGCGTCAAGCGCCAGCTCCGAGGTAGTCCCTCGGGCCTCAATGCCCTCCGTGCTTGGACGGCGCCGCAACCGACACCCGCTTGCGTCCCTTTCGGCGCCTGCGGCTCAACACCGCCCGGCCCCATCGGGTCTTCATCCGTGCCCGGAATCCGTGCTTATTTTTGCGCCGCCTATTGCTCGGCTGATACGTTCTTTTCATGCCTCATGCCCTTCTCACGCGGGCGCGAAAACTAGTCGTACTGGGCTGTTTCGGTCAAGGTTGACTTTTCCACATCGGCGCGGTACCATCGTCGTGCCCTATCAAACCGCCTACCAAAAGTAGTCCGCAACAGCAGATGGAATTGACAGCTAAACAAGCGTGGTCCCGTCTATTGGAGGCGGCCCGCACAGAGCTTCCTGACCCCACAGTCCGCACATGGCTGGAGCCGGTGGAGCCAATTGGGCTGCAGGAAGATAGACTGATCTTGGGCGCTCCCGACCAGTTCGCCGTCGAGTGGAACGAGTCCAAGCATTCCGACCTGCTGGCCAGATTGGCCCAGGAGAAGCTCGGCTCACCCCTCAAAGTCACGTTCCGGGTGCAGGAGGAGCGGGCGCAGCGGCCCCAAATGGACTTCTTCGTGGCGCCCCGGTCGAGCGATGGGGGCGGCCGCAGCAGCGCGGCCCGGCCGCTCAACGAGCGCTACTCATTCCAGACCTTCGTGATCGGCAAGTCGAACGAGCTCGCCAGTGCGGCGGCCCACGCCGTGGCGGAGGCCCCCGGAAAGACGTACAACCCGCTGTTCATCTACGGCGCCACCGGACTGGGCAAGACGCATCTGATGCAGGCCATCGCCCACGCCGTTCTGGGGCGTGACGACAGCGCCCGCGTGGTCTACATGGGCGCCGAGCAGTTCATCAACGAGGTGATCGAGAGTATCCACGGCCGGACGATGGTGGAGTTCCGGAAGCGGTACAGGACGGAGGTGGACATCTTCCTGGTCGACGACGTGCATTTCCTCGAGGGCAAGGAAATGACCCAGGAGGAGTTCTTCCACACGTTCAACGCTCTGCACGAGGCCGAAAAGCAGATCGTCCTCACCTCGGACAGACCGCCCAAGGAGATCCCCGGACTCGAGTCGCGGCTCGTGAGCCGGTTCGAGTGGGGCATGGTGGCAGACATCGGGCAGCCGGACCTGGAGCACCGCATCGCCATCCTGCGCAAGAAGGCCGAGCAGGATCACCTGGAGCTCACGATCCCCGACGACGTGCTGCGGTTCATCGCGGAGCACGTCAGGAGCTCGGTGCGGGAGCTGGAGGGCTCGATCATCAAGCTGCTGCTCTACGCCTCGCTGAAGCACCGTGAGGTGACGGTGGATCTGGCCAGGGACGCGCTGGCGGACAAGATCCGGCAGAGCGCGGAGGCCGCGAGCGGTCGCCCCGAGGCCCTTCCCAGCGTGGATCGGGTGCAGGAAGTGGTGGCCCGCCGCTGGGGAGTCACGCCGGAGGGCCTGCGCTCCAAGGCGCGGACCAGGGCGCTGACCGTTCCACGTCAGGTGGCGATGTTCCTCGCGCGGGAACTGCTGGGAATGCAGCTCGTCGAGATCGGACAGGCTTTCGGCGGGCGCGACCACTCGACGGTCATCCACAGTCTGGACAAGGTGCAGCGTGTGATGGCCAGCGACCGCAAGTTCCGCGACCGGGTGGAGCACGCGCGACGCGAGCTGGTGTAGGTTTCGTAGAAAGCCTGTTGAAGGTGTTGTGGATGAATGTGGCTGATGGGGATAGCCGTCGCGGTTTCTACGGCCGGTCCACAGCCCATACCGCGAATTCACATGCGGAGAGTGCCCGAACCAGAACCCGGAGAAGTGTTTAGCGAGTCTATCAAGGTTTCCAGACCCTCTACTAGTACTACTAATTATTAATCTAGTAGAGTAGTAATAGACTTCTTCTCCACTTGGCAGAGAAGAGACCCATATGAAGTTCACGATCACACGGGAGCGTTTGCAGGAGGGATTGGTCGCTGTTGCGGCCAGTGTGCCGACAAAGACCACCCTCCCGATTCTCTCTAATATCCTGATCGAGGCGACCGCCGACGGAGTTCGTCTGTCGGGCACCGATCTCGACATCGCCGTGAGCACGGTAGTCCCGGCTGAAGTAGATGAGGAAGGCGCCGTGACGGTGCCGGCCAAGAAGCTGGTCGACATCGTGCGTGAGCTGCCGAGCGCGGCCATTCGGATGACCGCCTCCGGCGAGCAGCGAGTGAGCCTCGAATGCGGCCGGTCCCGGTTCAAGCTCCTGGGGATCCCACGCGAGGAGTTCCCCAACTTCCCGCCGGTCAACTTCGACGAAGCCTGGACGGTCACGTCGAGCGACCTCCAGAAGCTGATCAACCACGTGAGCTTCGCGGCTTCCACTGAGGAGAGCCGCCCGATCCTGAACGGCGTGCTGTGGCAGCTGCAAGGGGATGTGATGCGGATGGTGGCCACCAACGGTCACCGGCTGTCGAAGATGGACGTACCGGTGGGCAGCGCGGGCGCGTCCGCCGACTTGATAGTGCCCCCGAAGGCGCTGGACCAGGTGGGGCGGCCGTTAGGACCCTCCGACGAGCTCGAGATCGCGAAGAGCGACAACCACCTCGGATTCCGGAGCGGCACCACCCTGGTGTTCACGCGTCTCATAGAGGGGCCGTATCCGAATTACGACCAGGTGATCCCGCGGGACAACGATCGGGCCTGTACCGTCGAGAAGGACGGCCTCGCCGCGGCACTGCGGCGGGTCGGCGTAGTTGCCAGCGACCAGACGCATCGCGTGCGGCTGCAGTTCACCGGGGGCTCGCTCAAGCTGAGTGTGAGCACGCCTGACCTGGGGGAGGCCCAGGACGAGATGGCCGTCACGTACGACGGCGACGCCCTGGAGATCGGGTTCAACGCCAACTACCTGCTGGAGATTCTGAAGTACATGCCCACCGACGAGGTACGGCTCACCTTCAAGGCGCCCGAGCGCGCCGCTACGGTGGAGCCCGTGGGCTGGGACGATCCGGCATCGTATATGTGTCTGGTGATGCCGCTGCGCCTGGTGGACTAGAGACCCATCGAGTCCGAGGGGCCAGTAACGGAAACGGCACCGGTGAAGCGCCGGTGCCGTTTTGTATCCTGCTCTGCCGGTCTGCCTACGGCCGCCTTCCGGGGGGCCGCCTGCTGGCCACTCCGCTCAGGCTCATCTGTGATACGCGGCCGGAGCCCTGAACCTGCTCGGCGGTGCCGAGAAGGATGACGCGATCGTTGCCGCCCACGGAGATCCCCAGGTGCCATGCGTCCACCCTCATGTTGCTGGCCAGATCGAGTGTGGTCACCAGGCCGAAGGGCAACTTGCCGCCGGTGGCGAGTACGAGTCCGGCGCGGAACAGGGACTGCCGCGTCGTGTTCTCGAGCTTCTCGGTGAATTCCGCCTCGACTGAGATCTGGAGGTGATTGGGTACTGCGAGCCAACTCAGCCCGAGCCCGCCGGTGAGGGCCGCCACCGAGTCCCCCAGCAGCGGCCGCCCGATGTTCTTGAGCAGCGCCGCAACCGTGAGGGGCGATATGAGGCGGTACATGACGCCTATGTCGCCGCCGCGATCGTTCTCCTCCTGGGCGTATATGCTGATCGAGCCGCCCAGTGCCCCGCCGCGGAAGCCGACCGCGCCACCGACGCGGATTGTCTCGATGTTCTCGCCCGACGGCAACCGGTCCTGCTGGAAGCCTGCCGAAAAGCCGCGTGAGTTGAAGGCGAGGGTCCACTGCGACCAGCGGAGGCTCTCCTGGGGCGGGTTGTCGAGAACGAACTCCGCCATCACGGAAGTCTCGCGCACGATGGCGAGTCCCGCCGGGTTGACCCAGAGGGCGCGCACGTCGTCCGTGTTGGAGGCGAAGAGGTACGCGTCGGAACGCGGCCTGCGAATTTGCCCCTCGGCGGCGCTCGCGCAGAGCGCCGCCAGGAGGGCTGCGATGGCCAGTGGCCGAGTCAACTACCGAACGACCGCGACGGTGTCGACGCGTGTCTGCAGGATGGGGATGTCCATCCCCATCGCCACCACGAACGCCGACATGTGCGCCGTGTCGGCGGAGGCGCCGCCGAGGAAGCGGCCGTCGGCCCCCAGGAAGAAGCCTCCGTGGGACACCCCGGTGCCGTCGATCGTGATCTCGCTGCCGCCCTGCATCCCGCCTCCGGAGAGCGTGTAGTCGGTGTCTGAGCTGGCCGACAGAGCGCGCACTCCGTTGCGGTCGCCCCAATCGTGGGCCTGGAACTGAGCGGTTGCCTCCACGAGAATGTCGAGGCCACCGGACTCCGAGCTGATCTCGACGGAGTCGGTCCAGGCCTGCCCGGCCTCCACCCCACCGAGAGGAACCCTCGGGAAGAAGCGGGAGAGGCCGGGCCTCAGCTGCTCCACGAGGGTGTTCGTCGTGTTGCTCGCCTGGAAGTCCAGGATCTCACCCCCGGGGGAGAGGATGCCCGTGAACGTGGTGCCGGCCGCGTCCGCACCTGTGCTCGGTGAGAACAAGGGGCCGCTCAGCTGCGGCACCGAGTCCAGGGTCATCGTGAGACGCGTGACGCCCTCCTCGTCGGCCGCACTCACGCTCAGGAAATAGACGAGACCGAATTCGCTGACCTGAACCTGCCCCTGGATATCCTGCTGCACGCGGGTGTGCGAGCTGATCTGGTACTGCGCGGTGAACGGTCCGTACGAGAACCGGGCGGGCGCAGCGGGTGACGGCGTTCCCCCGCCGGACGTGCCCGATGTGCCGCAGGCGGCGAGCGCCACGCCCGACAGTGCCAGAAGTGAGAAAGCCAGTCGCTTCATGATGCCGCCCCCTGTTTGTCCAGAAGTTCATCCTTCGTCCGCCCGAATGCCGCGACCATTTCGCCTGCCACTGCGCTCACCCGCAACGACCTCCAGCTCTTGCGACGCATTTCGGACCGCCAACCCATGAGGCGCTGCCAGCGCTCCTCCGTGGTCCGGAAGACGCGGAGCTCGGCGACCCCTTCCCAGTCCAGGGGGTAAGGGCGCTCGGCGGAATCCGTGGAGCCTGCGGTGCGCTCAGGCATTCACTGTCAGAGGCGTTTGGGCTGCGCAATGATATGACAGGCTTGCGTTTGAGGCCAGAGGTGGTGGAGCCGTAAGCCGAGTTCTGTTCGGCACCGAGGCGCCGGACGGTCATCTATCTGGGATGGCGGTCACCCGCCACCTCGAGCGGCCTACCCACGGCTCGAGCGGCCCGGGCCGGGCCTCGCCGCCTATTTGGCCTTGCTCCGACTGGGGGTTGCCGTGCCACGACTGTTACCAGTCGCGCGGTGGGCTCTTACCCCACCTTTTCACCCTTACCCGCCGAAGCGGGCGGTATGTTTTCTGTGGCCCTGTCCGTCGCCTCTCGGCGCCCAGGTGTTACCTGGCAGTCTGCCCTGCGGAGCTCGGACTTTCCTCAATCCGCCTCGCGGCGGACTGCGACCGTCACGCTCCACCACCTCCAGCAGGAATTTAGCAGTGCTGAAGCCCGCACCACAGGCCTGGCCGGTTGTTGGTCCGCCGGCGGGGTTGAGCACGCGTTGAGCAGGGTGCGCGATCGTCCGCCCCTCTTGAGCGGAGGATGCGAACATGGCAACCACGGCGCGTGCCGTAGTGGCGACCCTGCTCGAGCCGGCGGAGCGGCCCCGGCTCGACGTGGCGGCTGGGGGGAGGTTCGCCATGCTGCATGCGAACTCACTGCCCGAGACGTTGCGCACGGTGCGACAGCGGTCGGTGCACGCCGTGTTGGTTTCCCCGCGGTGCATCGAGCGAGAGCACCTGCCCGGGGTGGCGGAGCTGGTGCAGGGCTTTCCCGGTGTCCCCACCGTGGCGGTGCTCTCGCGCCACGATGCTCAGGCGAGCCAGCGGATGCTGGAGCTCGGCGCCTGTGGCGTGCGCCGCATGATCGATCTCGCGGGGCGCGAAGGATGGCGGCGGCTGCGCGAGCTGGTCACGCGGCCCACTGCGGCCACGGAATCGGCGATGCTTGGGAGCATCGTTCCGGCGCTGGGAGCCCCCACCGCAGAGTGCCGGCGCTTCTTCGAGGTGCTGCTTCGCCTGTCGCCACGCGTCACCACGGTGCGTGGGCTGGCGCGCGAGCTCGGCCTCGGGGCCAGCACCTTCATGTCGCGCTTCTTTCGCGCCGAGCTTCCGTCGCCGAAGCGATACCTCGCCGCTGCGCGCCTCGTGTACGCCGCCGGTCTGTTGGAGTCGCCAGGCCTCTCCATTGCCGACGTGGCCTATCGACTGGAGTACTCGTCCCCGCAGAGCTTCGGGCGACACCTCAGGGGCGTCTTGGGGGTCACCGCGAGTGAGTTTCGGCGGCGCTACCCGTTCGAGGTGGCGCTGGAGGACTTCATCTCGCGCCTGGTCGTGCCGTTCAGGCCACGCTTCCGCACCTTCTACCCACTGAATGGGATGGGTGATCTCGGACAAGAGTTGTGAGGAAGGCGATCAGGCGCGAAATGAGCCACCGGTGGTCGACGGCGGGCGCCCGGCCGCCGGCTACCGCGTTCGGGGTACCACGTGCTCGTGGGTCACCTGGTCCGGCTTCATCACCGAGAACTTCGCAATGCCGGCCTGGAGACGCTCTGCGAGCTCTGCGAGCTGCCGGCTCGTCTGATTCAAGCTCTCCATCGCTCTGATCTGGGCTGTAACCTGCTGGGCGGTGGTGCTCGCGCTGGAGGCGGACTCCGCGCTGATCTCCGCCACGCGCGCGAGCCGCTGTGCCAGGGCTCCCAGGCGCTCCGACTGCGCCTTGGAGTCTCCAGCCGTGGCCCGCACCAGCTCGGCGGCCTTGTTCACGCCGGTGTGGATCTCCTCCAGCGCACTCTGCGCCTCTCCCGCGACCTCCTCCACCCCGTGGACCCGCTTCTCACCCGACGTCATGGCGCTGGCCACGACTTCGATGCCGGCGCGAATCTCGCTGATCACGTCGGCAGCGAGGCGCGCTGAGTCGGCCGCTTCCCCGGCCAGCTCACGGACCTGGTCCGCCACTGCGGCGAATCCCTCGCGGTACTCACCAGCGTGCGCCGCCTCGATCGCGGCGTTCAGAGCGAGTACCCGCGTGCGGCGCGCGATGTGGCCGATCCTCTGCGCGAACTCCCCGATGCCGTCAGACAGCTCACGCAGCTCGTGGACCGTGGCCGCCGTCGTGCTCACCTCGCTGCCCAGGCTCACGAGCGTTTCACTGGCTCGCCCCACGCGGTCCCTGCCGCGCTCCGCCGCACTCAGCAAGTGGAGTGCGTCGAACTCCAACATCTCGGCCCGGGAGCGCAGCGCGTCGGCTTCCTCGGCGGCGGCGGTGCCCTCAGAGCGTCCGTCTTCCGCCAGCTTGTGCTGCTCCTTCATTGCCTCCGACAGCGTTGCCGCAGCGGACGCCACTTCTCTGCCGGTCGCCAGCATCTCGCCGGCGTTCACCGCCAGCACCTCGGAAAAAGTCGCCACCTCATCCGCCTCGTGCTGCACCACTGCGATGGTCGCCGCGAGCTCGTCGAGCATCCGGTTGAGCGACTGCTCCAGGAATCCGAGTTCGTCGGGACGCTCTGCCGGGGCCCGCAGTCCGAGGTGACCGCGCTCTGCCTCGGCTACGACGCTGCGAGTGTGCCGGATGCGGCGGATGAGTCCTGCGGGGATCCACAGAATCGCGATGCCCACGACAACGAACGTGGCTGTCTCGACGTAGATGTGCGGTTGGGGGATCACCGTTGCGCTGTGCAGCGTCGCTACGGCGACGTAGGCGGCAGCCGCCGCAAGCACCAGGACCTCACCGACGCCGCGCCCCTGATCGAACGCGTAGGGGAGGACGGCCAGGAGCAGGCCCACTATCAGCCCGCCCGGCCCCCACAGGAAGATCACCGCTGAGATCAGGACGACGTCGAAGAGAGCCAGGGCGTAGACGTGCCACCACGCGTGCCAACCACGCCGCAATCTGGTGGCCAGCACGAGATTCACCGCGGTCGCGCCGGCTGCGATCCCTATGATGACGGCGGGCGACGCGGTGACCAACCCCAGCATCTTGCCCGCGACGAGCAGCACGAGGACACCCGCGATGATCCCCCACCTGCGCGTGATGCTCTGCTGGTAGGTCTCGAAGTCCTTGAGCCGCCGCTCGTGTTCGGCCTGGTCGTCGGACCACCCGCGCAAGCGCACCTCGAGGGAGGGGCGATTCCGCTCCTCGCGGTGGGAGTGCGGGCTCGCTGCGGCCATGCTACCCGGCGCTCTCCGGCGGAAGCCCAAGATCCGCGAGCGACACCAACACCTCGAGTGGGTGGCCCGCGGCCTCGATCGCCTGGCGGCCCCCCTCGGCCCTGTCCACCACGGCGAGCACGCCAACCACCTCGGCACCGGCACCACTCACCGCTTCGATGGCCTTGAGCGCCGATCGTCCGGTGGTGACCACGTCCTCGACGATGACCACCGAGCCGCCTTCGGCGAAGCACCCTTCGATCCGGCGGCCCTTGCCGTGGCGCTTGGCCTCCTTGCGGACGGTGAAGGCGTCCAGCTCGGGCGGCGCCTCGCGGCTGGCCCGCGAGATCGCGTAGGCCACCGGGTCGGCCCCGAGGGTGAGTCCCCCGACGAGGCCCGCTTCCCACCCGGCCCGGTGGATCGCAGCCAGGCCGAGCTCCCCGATGAGCTCGAGTCCCTGGGCGGACATCGTGGTTCGCCGGGCATCAATGTAGTAGCTGGACCTGCGGCCGGAGGCCAGTGTGAACTGCCCGATTCCCACTGACTTGTCGCGCAGGAGCTGAACCAGTTGGGCTTTGCGGTCGGTCGCTGCAGGGCTCATGTGAACGGGCCGAATTGCGCCATCTGTGAGTAGTAGTAGCGGTTACAACTACTAATGCTTGCCAGATCAGCGCCCACGTCTGAACAGGAACTTGAGGCTGCCCAAAACCCCGCCGCCGGTCTCGCCGTCGCCCCCTGGCGGCGGCGAGACCACCGCCCCATCGGCCCCCGCCGCGAGCTCGGCGGCAAACTGCCGGACTGCTGGTTGGCGCTCATCGGGGCCCCGGCTCAGGCCGCGCATCACGGCCGTCTGGAGGCCTGCGGGGAAGGTCAGGCCTCGCACGGCCTCGTTGAGCGGCGTCGGGGGCTGAGTCAGGAGCTGCTGGAACAGCTCCCGCGGTGAGCGCCCGGTGTAGGGGTGCAGGCCGGTCAGGAGGTAATAGGCGATGGTAGCGACGGAGTAGATGTCCGCCGCCTCGCTCACAAGCTCGCCCGACAGGGCTTCAGGGGCGACGTAGTGCAGCGTCCCCACGAAGAACCCGGTCCGGGTCAGGCGCTCGGCGGAGTCCATCTGAGCGTCGCGCGCGATCCCGAAGTCGAGCAGTTTCGTCGTACGAGTCTCGGGGTCGTACACGATGTTCTCGGGCTTGAGGTCCCGATGGATGATGCCGGCCGCGTGGGCCGACGTGAGCCCCTCAGCCAGTTGGGTAACGATGTGCGCCACCAGCTCGGGCGCCAGGCGGCCGGAGCGGTGGAGGAACTCCGACAGCGGCTCGCCGGTAGCCCATTCAAGGGCCAGGTAGTGCAGCCCGTCGACATCTCCGTAGTCGAACGTACGGATGACGGAGGGGTGCTGAACACGCGCGCCGTAGCCCGCCTCACGCAGGAACCGCTTGACGGCCGTGGGGTCATTGCGCATGCGTTCGCGCAGGACCTTCACGGCGCAGCGTCCGTGCTCGGCGTGCTCCGACCGGTAGACCGTGGCGGTGCCGCCTTCACCTACCCGTTCCAGCAGGCGGTAGCCCGCGACGGTCCGGCCAGCGAGATTCTCATTAGGCATGAGCGGAGGCGAAAGTAAGCCCTGCCGTTGAGCTTCGGCAAGTGAACAGGGTGTCACTATGATGCACCGTAATCGAGGGCAGATCCTGCGCGCCGCGGCCCCCGTGCTCCTGATGGCGGCGGCGGCCTGCGGCCAGTGGCAACGGGTCGGAGGCGAGGCCCCGGACAACACGGGCGAGGTGGTGCCGCAGCTGTTCGACGTCACGAGCCTGTACCGCAGCATGGGGCTCGTGGTTGCGCCGCAGCCGATCCAGTTCGTGGCCGGGTTCGATTTCTTTGCGGGTTCCTCCCCGGACACGACGCTGGCCACCCTCGGGCTCTCGCTGCCCAACACGGCCCTCACCTTCCGACGCTCCGGTGGTGGTTATGAGGCGAGCTACAGTGTGGATTTGAGAGTGCAGCGGGGCGACACTACGCTGCGCGAGGTGAGCGTGACCGAGACCGTGCGGGTGGCCGATCTGGAGAGCACTCGCCGTGCCGATGAGAGCGTGGTGTTCCAGCAGTACGTCACCCTCACGCCAGGCGAAGCGGTCATGCACGTATCGGTGCGCGACGGCTACGGGGCGGGCGCCAGTCACACCGTGGACACGCTGGTCGTCCCCCGCTTCGGTGACGAGGCCAGCTTCTCCAGCCTGACGCCGATCTACGACGGGCAGCCGCGCCCCACCCGCGGCATGGTACCGGACATCGTGGTGAACCCGCGCTCGACGGTCTCCTACGGGCGCGACACACTCAGGCTCTACATGGAGGCCTACGGTTTGGAGGGCGGCACCCCGGTCACTCTTCGCGCCTCCGTCATCGAGCAGGGAGTGCAGGAGCTCTGGGCCGACACGGTGGTGCTCATCGCGCACGGCGCGATCCCGGTGCTGCTGGTGACGATTCCCCCCGACCGGCTGCAAATGGGTCAGGTGCGGTTCTACGCCTCGACCCAGGATGGAGCGGTCGCGGCGAGCGTGTACACGCTCGTTGCGTTCTCCCAGGAGTGGGTGGTCTCCAACTTCGACGAGACGCTGTCGATGCTCCGCTACTTCGGACCGGACGGCGCCATGCAGGTTCTGCGTGACGCCCCGGTAGAGGAGCGCCCCGCCCTGTGGAAGGCGTTCTGGGATGCGACCGATCCCGTTCCCAGCACCGCCGAGAACGAGGCGATGACCGAGTACTTCAAGCGCCTCCAGTCTGCCAACCGGATGTTCTCCGAGCCATCGAAGCCTGGGTGGCTGACCGACCGGGGAGAGGTGTACATCTCGCTCGGCCAGGCTGACGAGACGTTCGACCAGAGCGGCCAGGTGCAGGGAGTCGAGGGCGTGCGCTACATCCAGTGGGAATACATCACCGACCGGATCTTGCTCGTCTTCTGGGACCGCAACGGGTTTGGGCACTTCGAGTTGACGCCGGATTCCCGCCAGGCGTTCCAGGAGGCCGTGAGCCGCCTGAAGCGGCGAGGCTAGGCGCTGCTCGCGCACTGTCTCGCGCTCGTCTGGATAGCCGCGCTGGCACTGCCGGCCGGCGCGCTGTCCCAGACGGCTATCCCTTCCAGCGGGCATTCCCCCGGGGCGTGGCACACGGCTGTGCGCCTGAGGCCGGTCGTGGAGGACGGGACGGCGGGCACGCAGGTGGTGCTCGAGCTGGCGCGTGCGGAGCTGGAGCTCGGACGCGCCGAGGCAGCGTACGAACTGCTCGCAGAAATCGGCGCGCCCGCGTTGAACGAGCCAGGGCTGCTCCCGTTGCTCGCCGCAGCCGCATATGAGAGCGGGCGTTTCGAAGAGGCGGCACGACTGTTTCAGCAGGCTGCAGCCGGCGCGCCCCAGCCGAGGCGCGGCATCTTCACGGCACGAGCGGCGGACGCTCTCGAGCGGGCCGGGCTTACGCGGGCGGCGGCCGTCCAGTACGAGGCGGCCGCGTCCCAGCTGACTGCCATCGCACCGTGGCTCGCGGTGCGATGGGCTCGCGTGGCCGACGACCGCTTGCGAGCGCTCGAAGCGCTGCGAGCCTCACCCCCGGCAACAAAGCCCTTTGCAGCCGAAGCGCAGGCTACGATCATGCTGGCAGACGGCGATACGGCCGGTGCCATCGCCTCGTTCGAGGAGGCCGGGAGAGTGGCGCGAGCGGCGCGACTGGCCGCCAGGGCGGGTGATACGTCGGGTGCGCGCCGACTCGCCCTCGCGGCGCTCGAGTCGGCGGACACCGCGATCGCGCGCGGGGGATTCGCGGTGGTGGGAGACGACTTCCGGCCGGCTTCGGCTGAGGAGTTGGTAGTCGTGGTGCGGGCTCACCTGCTGCTGGGACGGCGCCAGTCGGCGCTCGTGGTCGTGCGCCAGGCAGTGGATCAGGGTGACGCTACGGCGCGGACCCTGCGTATTCTGGGCGATCTCGAGCGGGACGTGGGCAACTTCTGGGACGCCATACGGGCGTACGAGCGCGCCGGTGAGTTGGGTGGTGCTGAGGGGGCGCAGGCGGACTACCGCAGGGCTCGGCTGCTCCCGAGCCTCGGCCGCCAAACGGAGGGCTACCGGGAACTGGCCTTGTTCGTGGAACGCCACCCGGACCACTCCCTGGCACCGCGCGCCCTCTACCTGGTGGCGGAGCGGCATCGGCGCGGCGGCCGTCGTCAGACGGCCGACAGCCTGTATGGCGTGATCGCCGAGCGCTGGCCCTCCCACGAGTACGCCGGCCGGTCCCGGCTCACGCTGGCGGCACAGGCTCGGCGGCGTGGGGACGACGTGCTGGCGGCGGAGTGGTATCGGGCGGAGATAGATGCGGGAGGGAACCAGCACAAGGTCGCAAGCTATCTGATGGCCAGCCTGGAGATGGAAACGGGCGACTCCGCGGCGGCGGTGGCACGGTGGACTTCGCTCGCGAGGGAGGATTCGCTCGGCTACTACGGGATGATGGCTCGCAGTGCGGCGGGTCTGCCGCCGCCGCTGTTCGCCCCGGTGACCGATCGTGAGGTCACACCCGAGGCCAGACGGACCATAGAGCAGCTGGACCTGCTGCGTGCCACGCGGCTCAGAGCGGAGGCCGAGGCGCTGGTGGCGTCCCAACTCGATGCGACCGGCCGTCCGGCACGGGAGATGGTTGACGTGGCAGAGGCGCTGATCGCGCGCGGCTGGACCTCGGAGGGGATCCGGTTGGGGTGGCGCGCGGCGCGCACACTCACGCTGGGCGATCCGCGCGTGGTGCGGGTCATCTTCCCCTGGCCGATGCGCGATCTCATCGAGGCGGAAGCGGCCGAGTTCGGCGCCGATCCATACCTGCTGGCTGGTCTCATCCGGCAGGAGTCGTCGTTCACGCCGGACGCGACCTCCCGCGCCGGCGCCCAGGGTCTGATGCAGCTCATGCCCCCGACGGCCGCTGGTTTGGCGCGCCGACTCGGTGTGGAGTGGGAACAGCGGCTCGTCGTCGTGCCCGACGCCAATCTGCACCTCGGCGTGGCACATCTGACCGCCCTGATCCGCAGCTACGACGACGAGCTCGCGCCGGCGATCGCGGCCTACAACGCCGGGGGACGTCCGGTGTCTCGGTGGCTGCGCTACCCCGAGGCGTCCGACTCCTTCCTGTGGGTGGAGCGGATCCCCTACGTCGAGACGAGGGGCTACGTGCGCACGGTCCTGCGCAACCGCGAGTTGTACCGGGCGCTCTATCCGCCCAGGAACTGACGTTGCTTGACAGTCCCGAGGCTGGCGCCGCAAGATTTCCCTGGTAGCACGCTGGCCCCGTTTCAGACAGGAGGGAGGCGACATGGCACGGGGAAAGGTGAAATGGTTCAATGACTCCAAGGGTTACGGGTTCATTGAACAGGCAGAGGGCGAGAAGGAGGTGTTCGTGCACTTCTCCGCCATTCAGATGGATGGGTTCCGAACTCTGCGGGAAGGTCAGGAAGTGGAATTCGAGGTCGAGAGCGGCGAGAGAGGTCGGTACGCCGCCAACGTCGTCATGGTTTAGGCCCTCCTCCCCGGCGGTTTGGAGCACGCCCCGCCTCGCCCGGCGGGGCGTTTCCTTTCTGCGTATCTTCTGCGCATGTCGTCGCAAGACCGGCCCCAGCTCTTCCTGATTGACGGCTACGCCATCATCTACCGCGCGTTCTTCGCCATGATCGGCCGGCCGCTTCGGACCAGCCGGGGGGAGAACTCATCGGCGGCGTGGGGTGTGGCGAACTTCCTGCACCGCCTGTTCGAGGAGCACCGTCCCGAGTACCTGGCGTGGGTGCACGATGCCGGGAACTCTTTCCGTGATGAGGTCTACCCCGAGTATAAGGCCACCCGAGAGAAGCTGGACGACGAGCTGCAGGAGGATTTCGACCGCTCGGTGGAGCGAATCGAAGAGCTGCTGGAAGCCATGGCCGTGCCGCTCGTCGAGATCGAGGGGTACGAGGCCGACGATGTGATCGGCACCCTCGCCGCACGCGCAGCCGACTCCGGACTCTCAGTGGCAATCGTGTCGGGCGACAAGGACTTCTATCAGCTCATCGGCCCCAACATCGGACTGCTGAACCCGGGTCGGCGGGGCCCCTCGGCGGTCGAGGAGCAGTGGGTAACGCAGGAGAACGCGCACGAGCGGCTCGGCGTGCCGCCCGAGCGGGTCATCGACTATCTGGCGCTCGTGGGGGACGCGTCGGACAACATCCCCGGTGTGAAGGGGGTGGGTGCAAAGACCGCACGCAAGCTCATCGAGGAGTTCGGCGGCCTGGACTCGATCCTGGCGCATGCGGAAGACGTGAAGGGGAAGCGGGCGCGCGAGGCGCTCGTCCGCGATGCGGACAATGCGCGGTTGAGCCGCGACCTCGTGACCATCATGCGCGACGTGCCTGTTGAGCTGGACCTGGACGAGTTCCGGCGGGCCGAGTGGGACATCGACCTGCTGAGCCAGCTCTACAGCGAGCTGGAGTTCCACTCGCTGCTGCAGAAGCTGGAGCGGCCCAAGGCGAGCGAGCCTGCCGAGGCCGCCGGCCCCTGCGCGGACACCACGTACCAACTCGTCACCGACGTTGCAGATCTTCCCGGGATTCTCGGCGCTGCGCGCGCTGCGCCGATCGTGGCCCTCGACACCGAAACGTCGGACCTCGATGCGCTGCGCGCGGACCTCGTGGGGCTGTCGCTGGCAGTAGGCGATGGACGCGCCTGGTACCTGTCGTTCGGGCACCGGCTTCCGGACGGAGAGCTGACCGACGCGGCGCCACCCGAGAACCTCCCCCCGATCGGCGACCCGCGGCTCGCGCCGCTGGTGGACCTGCTCCAGGACGCGGCGGTCCCCAAGGCGGGGCACAACATCAAGTACGACTTGCTCGTGCTGCGCCGTGCCGGGGTGGAGCTCGCCGGGGTGAGCTACGACTCGATGCTAGCGAGCTTCGTGCTGGACCCGGGACGGCGCTTGCACGGACTCGACGCGTTGGCCCGTGAGCACCTCGGCCTCGAGTTGGCCGCGTACAAGGACCTGGTCGGAAAGGGGAAATCAGAGCGGCCATTCGCGGAGGTAGCGCCGCAGCGCGCCGCGGAGTACTGCTGCGCGGATAGCGACACGGTACTGCGGCTGCGCGAGTTCTTCGAGCCGCAGCTCGTGGCCGTGAAGATGGAATCCCTGCTGGCGGACATCGAGATGCCCCTGGTGCGCGTGCTCGCGGACATGGAGTGGCGCGGCATCGCGGTGGATACCGAGGGGCTCGAGAAGCTGTCGCATGAGTTTCGCGCCGACCTAGGCGCGCTGGAGCAGGCGATCCACGAGGAGGCGGGCGGGGAGTTCAATATCAACAGCACGCCGCAGCTCAGGCACGTGCTGTTCGAGAAGCTCCAGCTGCCGGTCCTCAAGAAGACCAAGACTGGGCCCTCGACGGACGCTGACGTGCTGGCCGAGCTCGCGGCGACTGGTTTCGAGCTGCCGCGGCTGCTGCTCGACTACCGCGAGCTGAGCAAGTTGCGATCCACGTACGTGGACGTGCTGCCGAAGGCGGTGAATCCGGAAACGGGCCGCATCCACACGAGCTTCAGTCAGACCGGAGCAGCGACGGGCAGGCTGTCGTCGTCCGATCCCAACCTGCAGAACATCCCGGTAAGGACGGCGCGCGGCGAGCGGATCCGGCGCTGTTTCGTGCCGCGCGCGGGCGCGAAGTTCATCGTCGCCGACTACTCGCAGATAGAGCTGCGTCTGCTCGCGCACCTGTCACAGGACCCGGCGTTCATTAGCGCCTTTCAGCGGGGTGGCGACATCCACCGGGAGACCGCGGCGATCATCTTCGACGTTCCGATCGAGGGGGTCACGTCGGAGATGCGGGCCCGCGCAAAGACGATCAACTTCGCGACCATCTACGGACAGGGCCCCTTCGCGCTGAGCCGCCAGCTGGGCATCGATCAGGAGGAGGCCCGCGAGTTCATCCGGCTCTACTTCGAGCGCTTCGCCGAAGTACGGGGCTTCCTGGACGGGTGTGTTGACCATGCGAAGACGGAGGGTTATGTCGAGACCCTGTTTGGCCGGCGGCGCTATATTCCGGAGTTGAAGGACCGGACATACAGCGTGCGGGCCTTTGGGGAGCGGGTGGCCATGAACTCGCCGCTCCAGGGCTCGGCCGCCGACCTGATCAAGCTGGCAATGACCCAGCTCGACAGGGCGCTGGCGGAGGCGGGACTCGCCAGTACGATGGTGCTCCAGGTGCATGACGAGCTGATCGTGGAGGCGCCGGAGCAGGAAGTGGAACTCGCCGGTGAGATCGTGCGGCGCGAGATGGAGGGCGCAGCCGAGCTCAGCGTCCCGCTTGTCGTGGACATTGGTGTGGGGGACAATTGGCTGGACGCCAAGGCATGACCGTGAACAGGTACGGATTCACTCTCATCGAGATGCTGATGGTGGTCGTGATCGTGGGGCTGCTCACCGCGATCGCGATTCCCCGTATACAGACAGTGCGCGGAAGCGCCTTCGTGGCTACCATGAAGTCCGACCTGCGCAACTTCGCCGTGGCGGAGGAATCCTACTTCTACGACTTCCAGAACTACGCAGGGGACGTGGCCACCCTGCGGGCACGGGGCCATGGGACGAGCCCCGGGGTCTCCGTGCTGATCAACGAGGCTACCCCGATGGGCTGGTCGGCGACGGTCTCACACGTCGGCACCGCCGTCCGCTGCTACCTCTTCACTGGCGCCGCCGCTCCCGTCGGAGTGGCCACCGAGGACGGGTTCCTTACCTGCGACTGAGGGAACCTGGAGGGAGTTCGTGCTGTGGCGCGAGGGTGTGACCCACGCGTTGGAAGGCGGACTCTGGCTGCACCGGTTCCGGCTCAGGGGCGAACCGTGGGCGCACCTGGTTTCGTCCGACCGTGGGGCCCTGCTGAAGGCCGGTCGTACGTTGGGGCTGAGAGATGAGTGGCTGCAGTACCGGCCCCTGAAGCACCCGCACAGCGGCGAGCGCCAGGAGGCCTGGCACTGGGATCTCAGGGGTGCGCGTCTGGAGCGGGCGCTGCGCCTGGCTGGGCCTCGGTCTCCACCGGCGTCTCGGTAGGGAGCTCCTCCTTGCGGCCCTTCGGCTTTCGCGGCACGCCGGGCCACCAGTTCCAGTCCCCCGCTATGTGCAGGAATGCCGGCACCAGCACCATTCGGATCAGGGTGGCGTCCAGCAACACCGCGGCCGCGAGGCCGAAGCCCAGCATCTTGGCCGGCAGCACGCGCGAGAAGGCGAACGTCCCGAACACGATCAACATGATGGCGGCGGCGCTGGTGATCACCGACGCCGTGGCTGTCAGCCCCTCCATCGTCGCCTGATCGTTGCGGCCGGTGCGGTCGAAGGCCTCCTTGATGCGCGACAGCAGGAAGACCTCGTAGTCCATGCTGAGACCGAAGACGACGGCAAAGACCACGACGGGAACGACGACGTAAACTGCCTCGGTCGGCTCCTCCAGTCCGAAGATGGAGCCCCCCACCCCGTGCTGGAATACGAGCACCGTCAGACCGAA
Organism: Gemmatimonadales bacterium; assembly: GCA_030601605.1. Taxonomy (GTDB): domain Bacteria; phylum Gemmatimonadota; class Gemmatimonadetes; order Gemmatimonadales; family GWC2-71-9; genus WVYX01. The sequence continues at coordinate 12,266 of JAUVTI010000001.1, read as the reverse complement.
CGCCCCCGCAACCGAGAGGCAGTTCATTATCACGGCCTTGATCGGCACCAGGATCGATTGGAACGCGATGAACAGCATGAGCGCCGTGGCGATCAGAATGAAGGCGATGATGGAGGGGAACTGCTCCAGCAAGCGGTCCTGTAGATCGACGCTTCCGGCAAAGAAGCCGCCGATGACGATGTCGACGCCGTTGAGGCCCCGCACTCCCTCGGAGATCATGGCGCGGATGTCGCGCACCACGTCCATCGAGTTCGTGAGCGAAGTCGAGTCCTGAATCATGACGTCCATCAGCGTGGTGCGGTTATCCCGCGACAGATACGCCGCGTAGAACTCCGGGGCCCGCGCTCGCGCGGCCTCCATGTTGCCGTACAGCATCGTGTAGCGGAGGATGGACATGCCGGGCTCGATGTCCACCGGCCCTCTGACCTGCGCAACGCGCGGATCGGTCTTGATCGTGTCCGATAGCCGCTTGAGCCCGCGCAGGTACCGGCTGCTCAGGATCCTTTCCCCTTCCGGCGCCCGGATGACCATCCGCACCGGCTGCAGCGCGCCGCGGGCGCCCACGCCCTCGAGCGCCGCGACGCCGTCGGTCGATTCGGTGTTGGCGGGGAACCAGCCCGAGCGGGGGAGGCCGATCTTGATGTTGGCCAGCGGCCAGGTGATGGCCGCAATCGCCACGCCGCCGATCAGCAGTGCGCGCCACGGATGGTGCCCCAGCCAGCGTGCCCAACGCTCCCACCCTGTGGGGGCGTGGTACCACGCCAACCGCTTCGCGAGCCAGCGAGGCCGGTCGATGCCGCGCCCGAGAATCGAGAGCGATGCTGGAAGCAGGGTCACCGAGAGCAGCACGGCCGCCGCAACCACGAAGAGGCCGCCGATTGCGATGGAGCGCGTTTCGGTGATCGGAGTGATGAGGAGCCCGGCGAATCCCAGCAGGACGGTGAGCCCGCTGGTCACCACCGCGCGACCGGCCGTGGCAATCGTGCGCTCGGCCGCTTCCCGGGAGCTGCGCCCCCGATTGAGCTCCTCCCTGAACCGCGTGACGATGAGCAGGGAGTAGTCGATGCCCACGCCGAGACCCAACATGGTGACGATGGTGAGCACGAACACCGACATGGGATAGAATCCGGTGGCGACGTGCACCAGGGCCAGGGCGCACTCGATGGCGAACAGGCCCACCACCAGGGGCAGGAATGCCGCTACCAGCGCTCCAAAGGCCAGGATCAGCACGGCGGCGGCGAACGGCAGCGACTTTCGCTCGCCCCGCTCGGTGTCCTCCTTGCTCACCGTTCGGATGTCGTAGTCGAGGGCGGGTCCGCCGGTGACGTGCACCTGGAACGCGGAGGCCCACTGAATGCGTTCGAGCGTGCCGTGGATCGCGGCCCGGAACGGCGGCACCCAGTCGGTAGCGCTGCCGCTCTCGTTCCCCGTCGCGGCCGCGATGAAGAATGTCGTCAGGCGATCTTCGCTTACGAGGAACTCTTCTTCGGCGGGTGTGGAGAGGTACGACAGGACACGGCTGATGTACGGCTCGGCGAGCGCTACGCGCGTGAGCGAATCCAGGAGCGCCATGTACGATGCGCTGTCGATGGGGACGGGTCCCGTGAGCGTGACGGCGAAGTACTCGCTGATCGGTCCGGGAAACTCCCGCCGTATGAGATCGGCCGCGGTGCGGGAGTCGGAGTCCTGGAGGGTCTGTCCCTCTACCTGGAGCGCCTCATGGACGGTCGCCGCCCTGGGCAGGGCCAGAATGGCCACCACGATCCAGAAGCCAATGATGGGGAGCCGAAACCGAACGATGGCCTTGGCCGGGGACAGGATCATGCCCCTCGCTCCGCGCCGCACGGTTCGCCCCGCCCCGCGGGACAGCCAATGTGTATGATCACCAACAAAACGGCCTATTGGGTGCTCGAATGAGAGAGGGAATGATAGACCACCCGGCCCCGGGATGCCAGCCACAACCCGGGTGGCGGCAGGGGCCGTAAGACCCGCATATTCAGGAACATGCGTCGCAGCACAGCCCTTCTTCTGGGGTTGGCCGCCGTGGCAGCCACCTACCTGCTGGTCCGGCAGGGAGGGGACGCCGGCTCGCGTCCCGCGGAGCGGCAGGTGGCCAGAGAAACGGTCATCGTGGGCCAGGCGGGGACGGTGGATTGGGACAGCGTGCGGGCTACACGGGCCGCGGTGCGGCGCCGGATAGCGGAATCGGACACGTATCTGCCTCTCATGCTGGCCGAGGGCGACTCACTGCTGCGCCGCTGGCCTGACCGCGTGGACCGGCCAATCACTGTCTATCTGCCCGAGGGCGGCGTTACGGGTTACACGGTCGCCATGGGACAGGCCGTGGAGAACGCGTTCTCCCGGTGGCAGCGCGGGAGCTGGATTCCGGTGCAGTTCCAGATCGTACGCGACTCCGCAGGCGCGGAAGTGATGGTGCGGTGGATCGATCGGTTCCCCAACCGGCGCACGGGACAGGCCGACCTCAGGTGGAACCGACGTGGCTGGATCCTCGACGGCACGCTCACTCTCGCCACGCACTCACAGAATGGATGGCAGTTGTCGGAGGATGCCGTGTACACGGTGGCGCTGCACGAGATCGGTCACCTGCTGGGTCTGGGACACTCGGACGTCTCGGGCGACGTGATGTATCCGACCACTTCAGTGCACGACCTGACTCTGCGCGACCGGCGCACCGCCGGTCTGCTCTACGCGCTTCCCGCCGGCTCGGTAACCGACCCGGGTCCCGGGCGCTAGTTACCGAGCGCGCCTGCGTCGATTTCCCTGGCTATCCGCAGGGCATACCCCGCATAACGCGCGAGCCCGCTGAATGGAAAGTCCTCCGCCCACTCGTCGTCGGGCTGGTGGTAGTGGTCCCAGCGGCGGCGCAGTGCCTTGGAACTGTCCGCGGTGAGGCCCTCGTACGGCGCGGGACCGGGAATGATGAACAGCGCGGGTACGCCCTCGCGGGCGAACGGGTAGTAGTCCGAATTGGGACGCGCCGAAGAGGTGGCGATGTCCCAGCCGTGTTCCGCGGCGATTCCGATGGCGATCGCTCCGAGTCCGGTGCTGTCGACCCCGGCGAGGTGCCAGCTCGTGGGCGGTGCGGGCGGAGCGCCGGCATCGAGGTTGACCACGGCCGCGGTGCGCTCGAGCGGCCACATGGGGTGCGCGACGTAGTAGTCGGAGCCCAGCAGGCCCCGCTCCTCGCCGCTCAGGAAGAGAAACACGGCGGAGTAGTCGAGCGGGGCGCTTCGGTCACCGGCCAGCGACCGGGCGATTGCCAGGAGCATGGCCACGCCGGCCGCGTTGTCCGAGAACCCGTTGTAGAGGGAGTCCCCTGACTCGTCCGGCGTGCCGATCCCGAGGTGGTCGTAGTGGGCCGTGAATACGATGGCCGTGTCGCGCCTGGCCGGGTCGGCGCCAGGCAGTACACACGCTACGTTCGCCGCGTCCACCGGTCGCTGCTCCAGTGCAACGTGCACAGCCACCGTCCACGGCAATGCGGTGGGAGAGCGGCCCTCGAGCAGAGCCCTGGCTATGCGGGGACCGGCCAGCACAGACGGGAGTTCGGGCAGGAACGACGAGCGGACATCTGCCTCCCGATGGTACAAGCGGGTGGCGCCGCGGCTGCGCGCGTAGAGCTGGTAGGCGCCCTCGTCGCCCACCAGGTGGATCATCCCGGCGGCGCCCCGGGCGGTGAGCGTGTCCGCCGCCGCCCCGCGGAACGGCCCCAGTGTCACGGCCACCTTGCCCGCCACATCGAGTTCCCCGAGCCCGCCCCCGGCGACCGTCTTGCTGTCGCTCACGAACACCGTGGCGCCGCCGAAGTCGACCAACGTGCTCGCCGTGCCGACGTTGGGAATGAAGTCCGCGGGATAGCCGAACCGTATCTCGCCCCCGGGAGCCGCCGCCACGAGGTCGGTGGTCTCCAGCACCAACGCCTCCTCCAGCGGCACCGTCTGTATGAATTCGGTGTTCACCGGGCCGAGGCCCAGCGCTCGGCATTGTGCCACGATATAGGCCGAAGCGAGCCGCTCGCCGCGTGAGGCCGTCGCGCGCCCCTCGAGCAGGTCGTGGGACAGGAAATAAGTGTGGGCTCGCAGCGCGAGCGTGTCGATCGCCGCATCCTGCCCCAGCAGGGACGCGGCGGGCAGAGCCAGAAGGGGCAGGATCAGCTTGATCGTGGTTGTTCTCATGGAATCCGAGCGGTCGTTGGTGGAACTGATTGTTCGCTATAAGATATGATGCTTGATGACCCTCCATGGTAGGAGCGCGCCCGCGTTGACCACCGTCCTTCTGCTCGCCTTCGGCCTGATCCTTCAGGCGGGCGCCACCTCGCAGATCGACCGCGCTGTCGAGGAGGGCATCAGCGGTGGAGTCTACCCGGGAGCGGTCGTCATGGTCGGGACCGGGCATCGCGTGCTGTATGCAAAGGGGTACGGCCACTTCACGTGGTCGGCCGACTCGCGCGTACCCGATCCCGACAGCACACTGTGGGACCTCGCGTCCCTCACCAAGGTGGTGGCCACGACTCCGGCGGCGATGCTCCTCGTGCAGGACGGCCGATTGGATCTGGACCGCGCCGTGCAGGAGTACCTCCCGCGGTTCCAGGGTGAGGGGAAGGAGCGCGTCACGGTGCGGCACCTGCTGGAGCACCGCTCCGGCCTGCGCGCCTTTCTACCGCTCAACGAAGACGCCTCGACCGCAGAGGAGGCGCGGCAACTCGTGCTGGAAGAGCCGCTGCGTTGGAGGCCGGGCGACCGGGTCGTCTACAGCGATCTCAACGCGATGCTCCTCGGCTGGGTGGTCGAGGCAGTGGCCGGCGACTCACTCGATCGGTTCGTTGCCGGGCGGCTCTATACCCGGGCCGGCATGGGCGAGACAATGTACCGGCCGCCGCGCGCTCTGTACGGACAGATCGCGCCCGTGGGGCTGTGGCGGGGCCACGTGATCGCGGGGCAGCTACACGATCAGAATGCCGTGCGGCTCGGCGGCGTGTCGGGTCACGCCGGCCTGTACAGCACCGGCGACGATCTCGCACGGTATGCGCAAGTGTACCTCGAGGCCGGCCGCGGAGGAGACGGGGGTCAGGTGTTTGAGCCCGCTATCGTGCGGCACTTCACGCGCCGCGGGCGGGGCAACCGGGCCCTGGGGTGGGAGATGCGCGACTCGACGAGCACGGGCAATACAGGAGCCCTGCTGTCGAATGCCTCTTACGGGCACGGCGGGTACACCGGCTCCTCGATCTGGATCGACCCCGAACGCGACCTGTTCGTCATCCTGCTCACGAATCGGGTCTTTGCGCCCCGTACGCGCAGCTCGATTACGAGGCTGAAGCGGGTGCGCGGGCATGTGGCGGATGCCGCCGTGGCGCTGCGTGCCGAGATGTGTGCTCTGGCCGACTCTACGGCAGCCACGCAGTGCTGACAGCACCGCCGAAGAGTCCAGTCCTCATCTACGACGGGGACTGCGAGTTCTGCCGCCGCTGGGTCGCCAGGCTGAAACGGCTGGATGGAAGTGGTGTGATCCGGTTGGTCCGGCTGCAGGATTCCGCGGCGGGCGAGCTCTCTGGTCGGGACATCGAGCAGCTGCGAATGGCTGCGCATTTCGTCCGACCCGACGGGGAAGTGTTCGCAGGCGCTGCCGCCGTGCGTGAAGCGGCGCGCTACCTACGGGGTGGGTCGTTGGTGTTGGGCGTCGCCGCTGTGCCGGGCGTAATGCCGCTGGCGGAGCGCCTGTACGGGTGGGTGGCCCGGAGGTGGGGTCCTCGGGGGTGAGATGCTGTTTGGTGGGGGGGCAGGGTTGCGCGTAGTATTCTTGGGGAACGGGGAACGGGGAACGGGAAACGGGAAGCGGGAAGCGGGGAACGGTACTACGATCCGCCGAACTTGGAACGGAGCACAATATGTCCGAGCAGAACGAACCCACCCGACTCGACGAGCAGGCAGTTCGCGATGCGCTCAAGGTCGTGAAGGATCCGGAGGTCGGAATAAGCATCATCGATCTCGGGCTCGTGTACGATGTGGAGATCGACGCAGGAAAGGTCGATGTGAAGATGACTCTCACGTCGCCCGGATGTCCGGTTGGCCCGCAGATCATGCAGGAAGCCGACGAGACGGTTCGCGGGCTCGCGGGGGTGAAGGACGTTCGCATCGAGCTGGTGTGGGAGCCCTACTGGACGCCTGAGCGCATCAATCCCAAGGTGCGGGCCTACCTGGGGATGTAGCCCTACTCGCCTTTGACGGCGGCCAGGATGGCCTGGTCGCCGATCACCTCCTTCTGCCAGTGCCGCAGGTCTTCGACGCGGCCCAACTCCGACTTGGACTCCGGCTCCGCCCGCGCTACCGCCTGCAATGTCCCGTTCGGGCATACGAGTCCGGGGTCGAGTCCGACCGCCTCGGCCCGCTGGTTCCTGAGTTGCTTGAGCCGCTCGAGCCGCTGGTCGTAGCCCGGGTCCGGCTCGGGTCGCTTGGAGCGCCGCACTATCGGAAGCTCGCTGTCGGGAACCGCGCGCCCCCGCTCGACAGCGGCGACCAACTCCTTGCCGTAGCGCCGCGCGAGACTCTCCGACAGTCCGTCCACCTTTGCCAGTTGGCGAAGGCCGCGAGGTGAGGCCTTGGCCACCGCCAACAGGGCCGAGTTGCCCACGACGCGGAAGCGGGCACGGTCCAGCTTGCTCGCCGTGGCGTCCCGCCAGGCATTCAACTCGCGCAGCACTGCGAGCTGCCTGCGCCCCAGTGCCCTGGCGCCCTTCACGCGCAGGTAAGCGTCCTCCAAGTCGGCCCCCGCCTGAGTCCAGCGAATCTGTTCGAGCCGCCGGAACTCCTCCAACGCCCATTCGAGCCGCCCGAGTGACATGAGCCGCTTCTCCAGCGTGTCGCGCAGGGCGGGGAGGTAGCGCGTGTCGTCGGCGGCGTAGGCGATCATCCCCGGCGTGAGCGGGCGACGCGACCAGTCGGCGCGCTGGTACTTCTTGTCGACCCGCACCTGGAAGAACTTCTCCAGTAACGAGCCCAGCCCCACCGAAGGCTCTCCCGCCAACTGCGCCGCAACCCGGGTATCGAAGATGTTGCGTGCGCGGAAGCCGTAGTCCCTGTCCAGGATGCGAAGGTCGTAGTCGGCGTCGTGAAAGACGATCTGTATTTGCGGGTTGGACAGCAGCTTCCCCAGCGGAGCGAGGTCTGCGATCTCCAGCGGGTCCACCAGCGCCGTTTCGTGGTCGGTGCTCACCTGCACCAGGTAGACCCGGTCCACGTAGCGATGAAACGATGCGGCCTCGGTGTCGAACGCGATGCGGCTCTCCTCGCCGAGTCGCTGGCACAGCGACCGGAGTTCACCCGGGTCGGTGATGAGATGGGGTGTAGGGGCTTTCTTCGCCGGCATCGTTGGGACGTAACATCGCAAGGAAGGTGCGCTCTTGAACAGCCCTCCTGGCGTCGTGGGGCTCTCCAGCTCCGGCTGGGGGGGGTGGTCTCGCCGGTGGCGGCAGCTTATCGACACAGTGTCTAGACGGTGTGGAAAAACTGTACTGTGTTGCCACACTGCGAGTTACAAGAGCGAACACAAGGCCGCTATTACGATAGTGTCGGTATACTGCCGCTACACTCCCTCTTCTGGGCAGGATGGTCGGGAAGGCCGCGAGCGGTTGTCGGACCTGGGCAAACAGCTAAGTTTACCGAGCCATCGACCAGGATTGGCTCGCGTGAACCCCGTCCCATCCGTCGAAATCCGCGTCTACCCGAACGACTGCGACTCGTTCGGGCACGTCAACCAAGCGGCGTTCCTGAGCATGTTCGAGCGCGCCCGGTGGGAGGCGTTCACACAGGGGCCGGGGCTGGACGCGTTCGTCGAGAGCCGGGCGTGGCCCGCGGTTCGCAAGTCGACGGTGGAGTACCTCGCCGAGGCGCTCCCCGGCGATTTGCTCAAGTTCGACACCACCCTGACACATCTTGGCCGCACCAGCTTCTCGCTGCATCAAGCCGCTCGGCGCGAGGCGGACGGTGTACTGATCGCCGAGGCGGATTTCGTGTTCGTCTGCATCGGGGAGAGTGGGAAGCCCGTCCCCGTGCCGGCGGAGGTTCGAGAGTTCTTCGGGACCAGGCCGTCGGTGCGCGCGGGACCGGTTCAGCACCTGCTCGTGCGCGGCGTGGCCACCGCCGTGGACATTCAGGGTGACGGTCCGGCGATCGTCTTCCTCCACGGCTTCCCTCTCGACCGCACCATGTGGCGCCACCTCATGGGGCCGCTCACGGGGTGGAGACGCATCGCGGTGGATCTGCGGGGCATGGGCCTGAGTGACGTGCCCGAGTCCGGCTACGATATGAAGTCGTACGCGGACGAGTTGGCGGAATTGCTGCGTGTGCTGGAGGTCGAAAAGGCGGTGATATGCGGCCTCTCGATGGGCGGCTACATAGCGCTCGAGATGATGCGCAGCCATCGCGGGAAGGTCCGCGGACTCATTCTCGCCAACGCTCGTGCCGAAGCGGACAGCCCCCAGGCCAGGGCGGACCGCGACGAGATGATCAAGCTCGTCGAGCGCGAGGGATCCGAAGGGCTCGCCGAGGTGTTGCTCCCCAAGCTGCTCTGCCCCAGCTCACTCTCTGCCATGCCGCAGGTGGTCGAGCACGTGCGCACGATGATCGCCAACAACCCGGATGCAGGGGTCATCGGTGCGATCACCGCAATGAAGGAGCGCGCGGACTCCACGCCGCTGCTCGCGGACATCGATGTGCCGACACTGGTGATTGCGGGGCGGGAGGACCGGATGATCCCGGTGGAGCTGTCACGCGCGATGGCCGATCAGATACCTGGTGCCCAGTTCACGGTGATCGCCGAGGCGGGACACCTGACGCCGATGGAGCAGCCGATCGCCACCAGCAGGGTGATAGGGGAATTCCTGGAGGCCCTGCCCTAGCTACGTGACCGCCACCCCGGTCAGCGTCCGTGGCGTAGGCTCACTGCACCTTCCCTGGTCCGCGTAGTTCTTCTTCCTCTCCTCGCGGAAGCAGAATGGATCGAGACCCACGGGGCGATCCACGTTGAGCACGCCGTCCAGGTGGTCGATCTCGTGTTGCAAGAGTTCGGCGAGCTCTCCCTCGGCCTGGATGGTCTGGGACTTACCCGCGAGATCGGTATAGGTCACCTGGATGTGGTAAGCACGCTGTACCTGCACCAGGAGATCGGGCACCGAGAAGCAGTCGTCCCAAACCAGGAAGTCGTAGGTGCCGATGTCCTGAATCTCGGGGTTGATCATGATGCGGGGCTCGTCGGTCTCGACGTAGACGATCCTCATCGGTGCGCCGATCTGTGGAGCGGAGAGACCACGCCCCCAGCCGTGCTGTTCCTTGAGGTGGCGCAGCGTATCCTGGAGATCGTCGGCCACGACGCGCACCGCCGGGGACCGGACGTTATTGACCAGCTCGCATCTCGCTCGCAGTATCGGGTCGCCCAGCAGGCGAACCGGACGAATCGCCATTGTCTACCTTCCACCAGGGGTCGCGGGGGCCCCCAATCTATGGATTTCCGGTGATTACGGCCATTGTTTTGGCTGGCGGGGCCTCCGAGCGGATGGGGCGCGCCAAGGCCCTGCTACCGTTTCGGGGCTCCACCTTCCTAGAAGTCATTCTGGAGTCATGCCGTTCCCTGCCCCTCGCGGAGGTCATAGTCGTTGCGGGCCCGGATATCGACAAGATGGTGTCTGACAATGTCTTGGGTGGCGCAAGGAAGGTCCTGAACCCCACTCCAGAGAGCGGTCCAATCGGCTCGATCCGGCTGGGGATCGGTGGCCTCGATCCGGCCGCGGAGGGCATTCTGGTGTGGCACGTGGACCGGCCGCTCGTTCGCCCGGAAACCGTGCGGCGGCTGCTCGAGCGCTTCGAGGAGGGGGCGCCGATCGTGGTGCCCGGCTTTCAGGGCCGGCGCGGCCACCCGGTGATCTTTGCCCGGGCCGTGTTCGAGGAGCTGATTCAGGCCCCCGAAGGCGAAGGGGCCCGCGCCGTGGTGCGCGCGGACCCCTCGCGTGTCTCATTGGTCCCGGTGGAGGATCCGGCTGTGGTCGAGGACATCGACACGCCGGAGGCGTACCGGGAGCTGCTGGAGCGCGAGGGCTCCTAGCCTTCCATACCCGGAATCCCGACTATCCGCATCCGCGTGACGTACTGCACGTCGAGCTCGTCGCGCCACACGCCGTACATCCTGTCGCCATGGAACCCGCGTGGAGTGAAGCGCGGCGGCATCGTGACCACGCCGAGGTAACGCCCGTCGGCGTCGAACACGTCCCACTCCGGCGCACCGGCATCCTGGGTGATGTCGAAGTCGGCGAGCTCTTCCTCGGAAAGATCGCCTGCCGATTGAATGTGCTGCACCCAGATGGTCTGTTGGGGACCTGACAGGATAGCGGAGAAAGCAGGCATGTACTCGCCGAACGATATGATGCTGCGGAGCTGCGGTAGCGCCTGCGGCGGAGCGCCCTGTGCGATGGCGGCCTGCTCTATGAAGCTGATCGCGGCCTGCTGATCGTTCTCCGTCACGGGCTGCCGTTCGAAGGGCTTGGTAATGATCCGTTCGGGCTCGCCGTTCGAGTAGACGCCAAACCGGTAGCTGTCGCTGACGCCGAACAGCACCCTCTCGTCGCTCGTGACGTCCCACGCCGGCTCGGGCGAATAGATGGTGATGCGCGGCGCCCCGCCCCGCATCGTGACCGTCTCGCCCGACTTGAACCGCATGATCGTATCCCCAGGGGTCCCGTCGGGGTTGAGCACCAGGATCGTGTCCATCGAGTCCGGCGGCGTCGCCTGACCGGGCATCGGCATCGGGCGAATCTGGTAGACGATTCTCCCATCGTCGGTGGCCCGGAACAGTGCCGGAATCCCGTTGTCGAAGGACAGTGGGGAGCTGGGCAGCACCTCGCCGTCCGTGCTGAACCGATTGATGCGCTGGTTCGCCAGGTCCGGGATCGTCAGGATGTCCCCGGCCGCCATCAGGCAGAATGCCACGCCGCGCCCGAGTTCGCCGGGCCCGCCACCGGGGCCACCGATGGTGCGCAGGTACTCTCCGTCGGCCGAGAACACCTGGACCCGCTGCGCCTGGGAGTCCATCACATACAGGTTGCCCTCGGAGTCCACCGCGATCATCCCGACCGTCCCGAACATCAGGTTCTGGTCGCCCTCCACGGTCCCGATCCGGAGCTCCTCATCGAGCGTCCACTGGCTGGACGAGCTCCAGGTGCCCTGATCGGTGTTCGAGACCATTACCACGCCCGCGCTGTCACTTATCGAACCGCTCCAGCTGCCGTCTCCGCCGGCACAACCCACGGCGAAGAGCGCAAGCAGGGCTACGGTGGTCGTCTTGTGCGCCTTCATCCTTCCACCTCCATGTTCCCGTCCGTTGCGAAACGTCCAGCCGCTAAATCTAGTTGCGTGCACTGCCTCGGGCGCGAGTCAGTCGGGGATTCCGTCCAGCACCCGAGACATGGACTCTCGGTACTCGCGCAGCCCAGTTCGGCCCGCATCGGTGAGCCGCAGCATGGTGAGGGGCCTCTTGCCCTTGAAGCTCTTCTCGATCTCGACGTAACCCGCTGCCTCCCGCTTGCTGAGGGGCGAGGACAGGCTCCCCTGCGTCATTCCGGTCTGCCGCATCAGGAAGACGAAGTCCGCCTTCTCCACGACATACAGGTACGCCATGATCATCAACCGGCCCGGCTCGTGGATCAGCCGGTCGAGATGCGTGGGATCACTCGCGTTCATGGCTGCCGGCCCTCCTCGGAAGTGGATACCGCCTTATGAAGCTGACGAGCAGCACCAGTCCCCAGCCGAGCACCAGGGCGCCCGCAATCAGGAACGTGATGTGGCTGTCCAGCAGGCGGGAGCCGGCGAACGCGGCCGCAAACGCCAACCCGAGCAGCATCATGCGGGGGAAGTCCATCCAGTAGGCGATGCCCCCGAAGATCACGAGAATCACCAGGCTCAACCCAAGGGTGGTGAGAGACCCGCGTCCCGGACGCCAGCCGAGCACCTCGATGTTCGTCACCGCCACGATGTAGAGCGCGCCGCCCAGCAGCCCGACGACGAACAGCAGCGCCGCGCCCTTTCTGTTCTTGGCTTTCCGGTCTGCACCGAATTCCACCAGCCCCATCCGCGGCACGGTCACGAACCTCTTGCCGAGGGCGAAGGCGATCAGCGTGGCGCACATGAGTTCCAGGTTCGGCAGGTCGGAGCCGGCCGGGCTGGAGACCCACCCCGAGAGCAGGTGGGGTCCCAGGGGGTCGT
>JAUVTI010000037.1 GCA_030601605.1 Gemmatimonadales bacterium | reverse complement strand
GCTGTTCTGCGGCAGCGTGATCTCGGCCTCGCCAGCCCGCAGCGTGAGCGCGCGCGGCAGGAGCGTCGCTCGCAGCGACTCGATCTCCTGGTCCGTGAGCGTGTGCAGCAGCCCCGGCATCGAGTCGGGCACCAAGTGCGCATACCACGGCGCCTGTTCGGGACGGAACGGACGGATCGGGTTGTCGCGCAGCTGTTTTATGTACCAGTCGGTGTTCGCCAGGGAGAGGTTCACCACCCACACGTCCTGGCGAATCTCCTCGACTTCCTGCAGGTACCACAGCGGGAAGGTGTCGTTGTCACCGTTGGTGAACACGACTCCATAGGGCTCGACCGACTGCAGCATGTCGTAGGCGAAGTCGCGCGCCAGCGTCGCATCGGGGCCGTGCGCGCGCGAGGCCGCACGGAAGTTGAGCGCCAGGGGCAGCGCGGCCACGAGCAGAACCGCAGCCGGCGCCATGCTGCGCCAGCTCTTCGGGTCGCCCTCGCCGACGCGCTCACGCAGCAGGCGGTAGAGTCCCGCCAGGCCTATTCCGACGAAGAGAGCCCACACCTGGAACGACAGGGTGAAGAAGTAGTCCCGCTCGCGGACCTCGTGCATGTCCATCTGCGGGTAGAGATCCCAGGCCAGCGAGAAGCCGGGCTTGAAGTTCATGTAGCCCACCAACCCGGGGCCCGTGGTCAGGAACAAGAGCACCAGGAGCCAGAACGCCGAACGGTCGAACCGCCGCAGCACGCCAGCGCCGTAAATGCCCAGGCTGATGGACGCGAGCGTGAACGGGAGCCGCACACCCGCGAACACGGGGGTCGTGGGAGCGAGCCCCTTCGCCCACTGCCAGTCGAAGTACTGCAGGTACAGCTGGGCCTGGCGCAGCATCAGCGGAATGCTCCGCACCGTATAGCAGCGCGGAATCCCGAATGCCGCTTCGTCGGCGGGCACCGGCCCGTTCACGAAGCGCGGCAGGCAGCCGACAAACGCTGCAATACGGTCCACCAGGCCGCCCTGCCCACGAACCGTGTAGATCGGGTTGTCGATCGGCGAGCGCGGCGGGTACTGCTCGCGCGCGATCACGGACCAGAGGCTCTGCCAGGTCGACGGATCGGCCTCGTTGAGGAATGGCCCCACGTTGGCGCGAATGATGAGGAACAGATAGGTGGACACGCCGACGACCGCGATCGCCAGCACGGTGAGCGCGAAGACCAGAGCGCCGGCGGAAGCTGCGTACGCCGCGGCAGCCACGAATGCGATGCCGCCCAGAATCAGCAGGCTCTTGCTGCCCAGACCCACACCGAGCAGCAGGGCCCACACGCCGATCACCACCGCCCACTGCGCCCACTCGGTCTTGCGATCGTTCTCGTCCGGCAGGGGGTCGGTCTTGAGCACGTGCCACATGAACCCGATCAGCGCGGGTCCGACCAGCAGCGTGAGCAGATGGCTCCCGACGGATACCGCCAGCAGGTAGACGACGAGCAGCAGCACGTGCGGAGCACGCTCCTCGCCACGGTGCGCCCGCCACATCCAGGCGAGCCAGCAGATCGCCGCGATGGAGAACGCGGCGACCATGTATACCTCGGTCTCGTTGGAGTTCTGCCACACAGTGAACACGAACGCCGAGAGTCCGGCCGCAGCAGCTGCGCCGCCCACCCAGTACACCGGGTCCGCCGCGGCCCGCGCGAGGGCTCCCCCGCCACCCTCGAGCTTCCAGCCGCGCAGCGCCTGTGCAATCAGGAGGAACATCAACGCCGCCGCGGCAGCGCTGAACACCGCGGTCATCAGGTTGGTGCGGTAGGCGAACTCGCCGATCGGCACCAGCATCCCCCACACGTTGCCCATCAGGATGAACAACGGCGTCCCCGGCGGATGTGGTATGCCGAGGATCTTGGCCGCGGCGATGAACTCGCCCGCGTCCCAGAACGTTACGGTCGGCGCCAGCGTCCAGACATACACGGCGAGGACGACCGCGAACACCACGAGTGCGGCGCGGTACGGTGCCCTGGCGATACTGGCCTGCATGGATTGGTTCACAGTGCTCAACTTGGCGACGGTGCTGGATCAGGCGGGTGAAGCGTCACTACGGGAGCCCGATCGCGCAAGGCCTTGCTCAGCCGGCCCCGCCAGCGCCTCCCGGACCTGGTCGCCCGTAAGGCCGCGCTTGAGCATCCCGCGCTCGGCGATCGAGATCTTGGAGGTCTCTTCCGACACCACCACGACCAAAGAGTCCGTCTCCTCGGAAAGCCCCAGGGCCGCGCGGTGCCGTGTGCCGAGCGACTTGTCAGTTACCGGAAACTGCGTGAGCGGAAGCACGCTGCCCGCGCCCACGATCTGGTCGCCGCGGATAATCACGGCGCCGTCGTGCAGCGGCGAGTAGGGAGTGAAGATCGTCGTCAGCAGGTCGGCCGATACGGTGGCGAGCAAGACCGTTCCCGTCTCTATGTACTGGTCCAGGGACACGTCGCGCTCCACCACGATGATGGCGCCGGTCCCGTTGCGCGAAAGCCGTGTCACCGCCTCACCGATTTCGTCGGCCACCGCGCGCTTGCTCGAGCTCGCGAAGAAGCTCACGAGCCGGGAGCGTCCCAGCCGTGCGAGCGCGTGCCGCAGCTCGGGCTGGAACACGACGATCGCGGCGAAGGCGCCGTACGTGAACACCACTCCGAGCAGAGTGGAGATCATGTTCAGCTTGAGTACGAGCGCGACGAAGTAGATGACGAAGAGTGCGGTGATGCCCACCAGGATCTGCAACGCCCGCGTGCCCGCAAGGAACAGGAGCAGGCGGTAGATCACGAACGCCACGATCAGTATCTCGATGGCATCCCACCAATCGGGGATCAGGAACCGCAGTTGCTCGACCGGCATCAGCCTCTCTCCACCGCGTGGGCCACTGTCAATGCTTCGCGTGTGGCCGCCACCGCATGGACCCGGAAGAGCAACGCCCCCAGCGTGTACGCGGCCACGCAGGCCGCCGCAGTGGCGGGATCGCGCTCATCGGTAGCCGTGCCGGTCACCGCCCCGAGAAACCGCTTGCGCGAGGGCCCGACCATCACCGGGTGCCCCAGCGCCGCCAACCTCGGCAGGTGGCGCAGTATCTCGTAGTTGTGCTGTGGTTTCTTGGCGAAGCCGAGTCCTGGATCGAGCACGATGCGCTCGCGCGCGACGCCCCGCTCGACGGCGCAGGAGACCGCGGCCTCCAGCTCCCGCACGACTTCGTCGCTGACGTTCCGGTAAGCGGCGTGGTCGTAGCTCGCCATGTCGCCGATGCCGCCCCTCGAGTGCATCAGCACGAGCCCGGCGCTGCGTTCCGCGCACACTTCGGCGATCCGCGGGTCGAGCCTCAGTCCCGAGACGTCGTTGATCGCCCACGCTCCCGCATCGAGCGCGCGGGCCGCCGTGTCGGCCTTCACCGTGTCGACGGTGAGCGGGAGATCCGGGTAGCGCTCCACGACTCCCGTCAGCACGGGCTCCAACCGGCTCCACTCCTCTTGCGCGGAAACCGGCTCCGGCCGCCCCGGCCGCGTCGACTCCGCTCCGACATCTAGGACGTCGGCGCCGTCCTCGACCAGCCGAGCGGCTTGCCGCAGGGCAGACTCCGGATCGAGGTAGCGACCGCCGTCGCTGAAGGAGTCTGGAGTGACGTTGAGGATCCCAACCACCACCGGAGCGTCGAGCGCAACCGCGCCGCGGCCGGTGGGCCACGCTGCCGGCGTCTCGAACGCACTCCGGACGAAGCGCCCCAGTGCCTCGGCTACCTCGGGCGGAAGCGCCGTGTGACCGGGCCGCGCCAGTCCGGCGAGGCGAGCCGCGCCGGCGGCGAGCAGCACCCAGCCGTCCCCTGTGAGGCACTCGATCCCCGCGCGCTGCGCCGCCGCGGCAACGAGCTCGCGCGTTTCCGCGTCCATGTCGTCCACGACCACGGCCAGCGGCCTCAACCCGTGGGCCGCCGCGTCTGCGCGGACTGGGTCCACGCCCCGCTCGATCAGGGCCTCTTGAAGGGCCGCGGTACTCGGGGCAGCCAGCGGTAGGAGCGTCACGCCCCGGCGGGCTCGGCCGGCGGGGCGCCGAGGATCGGTCCGGCCCCCGGCTCGTCGCCCAGGTCTTCGGCCGGTCCATCATCGTCCGGCTCTGGAGGTTTTGGAGCCGGCGGCACGTATGGCGGCAGCTCCTTGCCCCCGGCGATGAGGTTCACTTCCTCGCGGTCGAGGGTCTCCCGCTCGAGAAGCGCCTCCGCCATCACCCGCAGGGTGTCCATGTCGCCGGCGAGGATGTCCCGCGCCCTCTTGAACGCCTCGTCCAGGATCCTCTTCACCTCGCCGTCCACCAGCTCGGCGGTCCGCTCCGACACCTCGTGGCGCAGCGAGATGTCCCGGCCCAGGAACACCTGCTGCTCCTTCTCGCCCACGGCGATCGGACCGACGGCATCGCTCATGCCGAACTGGGTGACCATGCGCCGCGCCATCTCGGTGGCCTGCTGGATGTCCTGCGCCGCGCCGGTCGTGACCTTGTCGGGCCCGAAGATCAGCTCCTCGGCCACGCGCCCGCCGTAGGCCATCGCCAGCCGCCCGAGGATGTAGGACTTGGTGTAGTTGTGACGGTCCTCCTCGGGCAGGGTGAACGTGAGGCCCAGCGCGCGGCCGCGCGGCACGATCGTCACCTTGTGCACCGGATCCAGCCCCGGCACCCGCACATTCACCAGGGCGTGTCCGGCTTCGTGGTACGCGGTGAGCTTACGCTCCTCGTCGGACAGCACGAGGCTCTTGCGCTCGATGCCGAGCATGCACTTGTCCTTCGCGTCCTCGAAGTCGACCATCTCGACTTTCTGCTTGTTGCGCCGCGCGGCGAGGAGCGCCGACTCGTTCACTATGTTGGCCAGGTCGGCGCCGGCGAGCCCTGGCGTGGCCCGCGCGAGGACGTCGAGCCGCACGTCGTCGGCGAGCGGGATCTTGCGGGCGTGTACCTTGAGAATCTGTTCCCTGCCCCGGACGTCCGGCATGTCCACCACTACCTGCCGGTCGAAGCGGCCCGGCCGGAGCAGCGCGGGATCCAGCACGTCCGGCCGGTTGGTGGCGGCGATCAAGATGACGCCCTCATTGGACTCGAAGCCGTCCATCTCGACCAGGAGCTGGTTGAGCGTTTGCTCCCGCTCGTCGTGCCCGCCGCCGAGCCCGGCGCCGCGCTGCCGTCCCACCGCATCGATCTCGTCGATGAAGATGAGGCACGGCGCGTGGGACTTGCCCTGCTCGAACAGGTCGCGCACCCGGGATGCGCCGACTCCGACGAACATCTCGACGAAATCCGATCCCGACATCGAGAAGAACGGCCTGGCCGCCTCGCCGGCCACCGCGCGGGCGAGCAGCGTCTTTCCGGTTCCCGGCGGACCCACCAGGAGCACGCCCTTGGGCAGCCGCCCTCCCAGCCGCTGGAAGCGCTGCGGGTCCTTGAGGAACTCGATTATCTCCTCCAGCTCGGCCTTGGCCTCGTCACACCCGGCCACGTCCTGGAACGTGACCTTGGGTGTGTCGCCCGTGAGGAGCTTGGCCTTCGACTTGCCGAAGGAGAACGCACGGTTGCCGCCCGCCTGAACCTGGCGGAAGAAGAACACCCACAAGCCGATGAGGATCACCCATGGAAGCAACTGGATCAACACGGCGCCGAAGCCCGGCTTGGGCTCCTTCGCCGAGATCGGAACGCTCTGCTCCTCGAGCCGCTCCACGAACAGCTCGGAGTCCTGAATCGGGAGCACCACGCTGAAGCGCTCCACCTGACGCCCGTTCACGGTGATGGGGCGCTTGAACTCCCCCTCGACGAACTTGCCGCTGGTGAGCTCCACGAGCGCGATGTTGTCCTGGTCCAGGTAGTTCTGGAACTGGGTGTAGGAGATCTCCTCCGCCGCATCCCGCTTTGCGCCGATCATCTGGTAGAAGACGATCGGCAGGAGGATGATCAGCAGCCAGAACACCAGGTTCCGGCTCAGGCCGGACCAGGTGAACTTGTTGTTGGGTGGTTTGCGTTCAGCCATCTGTGGTTCGTAATACTCCGTGCGCGCCCATCCGATCCGGGCGGCTCACTCCTCCGTTAACAGGCGCGCCTCGAGCCGCATCGCCGACCCACCTGCCTCTGGCACGTCGAGGCGGGAGCGACAGACTCCAGGAATCCAAAGAACGTCATCGTCGCGCACCAGAACCGGGTAGCCCGCACGCTCGGCAAACGGCACGCGCGACTCCATCAGCAGGCGGCGCACCTTGCGCCGACCGACGCCGCCGAGCGGCGCGATGCGATCGCCCTCCGCGGCGCCCCTAAAGATACCTTCGCCCGGCGTGAACCACGACACGAGCGAACTCCGGGTAGCTCGTCCCGCCCGATCGGGACGCCAGGCGAGCTCCCAACCATGCCACCGCACGACGCCCTCGGGCTCGGCGCCGCACACGACGCCACCGGCCGTCGCCGACCGGCCGCTCACCGGTACGATGCGCAGCCGATCGAAGGCAAGCTCCGCCTCGAAGCCCGCGCCGAGTTGCATGACTCGCCCACTCGAACTGCGGCACACAAAACGGCGCAGCAGTGCAGCGCGCCGCGGCCCCACAACACAACCCACGTCCCGAGCCAGAGCGCGCAAGAGCGCTTCCGACAACGTCTTATCATACCGCTGCAGTGGTGCCCGAGCAACCTCGACGGAGCCCCGTTTGGCGCGGAATTCGAGCTCCTCGAGCGACCGCAGCAGGCTAGCCCAGGCCCGCCGCTCGGAGCCCGCGTGGCGCGCAACCTCCAACAGACGGTGCTCGGCCTCGGGACCGAAGCGCTGCACTATGGTCGGCACGAGTTTGTGCCGAATCCAGACCCTGTCGTGGCGCTCGTCGGAGTTGGACGGGTCGCGGTGCACCACCGCGGCGTTCAGATCCACCTCGTCGAGCCAGCGCTCGAGCTCCTCCCGCCGCAGGGAGAGCAGCGGGCGCACCAGTCCACGCGGCCCGCGCTCCGGAATCCCCGCGAGTCCCGCGACGCCCGAACCGCGCAGCAACCGGTGCAGCACGGTCTCCACCTGATCGTCCGCGTGGTGCGCAGTGCACAGGTATCGTGCGCCGGTGCTCCGCTGCAGCTCGCGCAGCGCGTCGTAGCGCGCTTCGCGGGCCCTGGTCTCCGACGCACCCGCTCCCAGCTCCAGTCGGGCGAGGTGAGACTCCAGACCGTAGCGCTCGGCGAGCTCCTTCACGCCGCGCGCTACGGAGTCCGACTCGGGGAGGATGCCGTGGTCCACGTGCGCAACTGCGAGGTCGAGCCTGAGCTGCGGCGCGACGTGCACGAGGAGGTCCAGCATCGCCACTGAGTCGGGGCCGCCGCTCACGGCCAGGAGCGCGAGTCCGGGGTCCGGGAAGAGACCGCCCTCCTCGAGGTGGGCCAGCAACCGGGCGGGGAGATCCGTGCTCACCTTGGGCTCAGTCCACGCGCCCCACGGCCCGCTTGCGCGCTTCGGCCAGGTACCCGGGCTTCAGGTCGAGCAGGTTCGACAGCTTGCGAATCAGGTAGCTCTCGTGCTTGGCCAGCTCTCCGTCCGCGTACACGACGCGCCACATCACCTCGGCCAGCACCATGCGCTGTCCCTCGTCGTAGCGCGCCGTGATGAGCGAGGTGAACTGATAGAGATCCACCGCCTGGCGCCGCTCGGCCTCGGCTAGCTCCATCAGCTCGCGCGCGGTCTCGAGCGGGAGCGCGAAGTGACGCGTCAGCGCCTCCTCTATGTGGTGGCGCTCGTCGTCGCTGAACTCGTCGTCGGCGTGCGCGAGCTCGAGCAGCAGGGCGCAGGCCGCGAGCGCCAGGGGATCCCGCTTCGGCTCGTCATCGGGCGCCGGCGCTCCCTCAGCTTCGCGCGGCGCGATGTGGGCATCGAAGAAGCGTTTGATCGTGGCTGGCAACCTTCTCATGGTCTCAAATGTAGGAGGTTGGACGCCGAGTCAGGCACCCGGACCCTCGCCCCGGCAGCCCAACCGATACACCAGCGTAGGAAGCCAGTCCTATCCTGTTGTACTACAACAACTTACAATCTCACTTGACAGCCGCGGCACAACATGACACTGTATTAGTCAACCAATACACTTGTCCGGGCCCGATGCTCACACAGATCGATCCACGTAGCCCAACTCCATTGTACGACCAGATCGCCGCCCGCATCCGGGTGGCGATCGCTGCCGGCGAGCTCGAGCCGGGGCAGCCCCTGCCCTCGGTCCGGCGGCTCGCCGGGAGGCTGCGGATCAACCCGGCCACCGTGGTGCAGGCCTACCGA
Source organism: Gemmatimonadales bacterium (assembly GCA_030601605.1). Classification (GTDB taxonomy): domain Bacteria; phylum Gemmatimonadota; class Gemmatimonadetes; order Gemmatimonadales; family GWC2-71-9; genus WVYX01. The sequence continues at coordinate 4,731 of JAUVTI010000037.1, read as the reverse complement.
GTGCTGGAATCAGAGGGATTCGTCGAGATGCGCCAGGGAGCGGGTACGTTCGTCCGCGAGGTCGAGAGTCAGCGCCGCTCGCAGGAGCGCAATGCCGAGGCGTCCCGGTTGGTTCGGGCGATGCTCACCGAGGCGGCGCGTCTCGGGCTGGCGACCGACGACCTCGTCACAGCATTCAAACACGAAGTCGGAGCGATCGATCGATGAGCAACGTGATCGAGACGCGGAACCTCCGTTACCGCGCCGGCCGCAACTTCGAGATCCGCGAGCTCTCTCTCAACGTGCCCGCGGGATCGATCTATGGCTTCCTCGGGCCCAACGGCTCGGGGAAGACGACCACCATCGCCCTCCTCATGGGGCAACTGCGCGCCAGCCAGGGATCGATCAAGGTGCTGGGCCAGTCGATGCCGGAGGCAGCGCCGCGGATTCTCGCGCGCACCGGGTTCGTTCCGGAGCGGCCCCACCTCTACCCCACGCTCACGGTGGAGGAGGTGCTGCGCTACCACGCTTCGTTCTACCAATCCTGGGATTGGCGCCGGGCCGATGAGCTGTTCGGCCGCTTCGAGCTGGATCGCTCGCTCAAGATCGCCGCGCTCTCCAAGGGCGAGACCGGCAAGCTGATGATGCTGCTGGCGCTGGCGCAGAACCCCGACCTGCTGGTGCTGGACGAGCCGACCGACGGCCTGGATCCGGTCGTGCGCCGCGCGATGATCATCGCCGTGTTGGACTATGTGTCGCAGCGCGATGCGGCGGTGTTCATATCGAGCCATCTGGTGCACGAGCTGGAGCGGATCTGCGACTGGGTGGGTGTGATGGACAACGGCAAGCTGGTGACCGAGATGCCGATGCAGACGTTCAAGAGCGGCATCAAGCGGCTGCGCGTGACCGGGGCGCCCGCGCTGGTCGAGGATCCCCCGTTCGTGTTGCTGTCGCGCGACACAGGCGAGACGCTGGGCGCGGGAGAAGTGTGGGTGGTGCGCGGCTGGCAGACACCGATGCAGCAGTACTTCGAGGGGATCGGCGCCTCGCTGCGCGAGGTGGTGGACCTGGATCTGGAAGAGGGCTTCGTCGAGCTCCTCCGCACCTTCAGAACCCCGCGGGCGCAGGGATAGGAGCGGCCATGTTCAAGGCGATTCTCTACACCCAGTGGAAGTGGTCGCGAGTCGTGGTCGCGCTGAGCGTCGTGATCGCGTTCGCGCTCCCGATCATGTCGGTGCAGCGGGCCGGCATCACGGAGCCGAGCCGCTGGGAGGTGCGGGAGCTGCTCCGGACAATCGAAATGTGGAGCGTGTGGTACGCCGTGTTCGCGGCTGGGCTCGGCCTCCTGATCGCGACTACCGCCTGGGCGCAGGATCACAGGGGCCGTCACGTGTACGCGCTCTCGCTCCCGATACCCCGGTGGCAGTACGCCATGCTGCGGTTCGCCGCGGGCTCCCTGCTGCTCGCAGCCCCGGTTGTTGCGCTCTGGATCGGCGCGCTGCTGGCGACGGCCATGGCACAGATACCGCCGGGGCTAAACGCGTACCCCAACGCCCTGGCGCTCAGGTTTGCGCTCGCCGCGTTCCTGGCCTACTCGATCTTCTTCGCGATATCCGCCGGCACGACCCGCACCGCCGCATATGTCCTGGCGGTGATCGGCGCATTGGTGGTCACTCAGGTGATGCTGCAGGCCTCCGGAATGTACGGCGGCCTCGTGGAGGCGCTGTTCGATCGTGTGATCACCTGGCCCGGCCCGCTGGAAATCTTCACGGGCCGCTGGATGCTGATAGATGTGTGATCGGATGTTCCGCACGGGGGTTCGCGGTACCGGCGTCGCTGTCCTGTTGGCGTGCATTGCCGGAACGAGCCCGGCCCGCCTGGAGGCACAGGACGTGGCGTCGTACCGCGCCCGTGTGGATTCGATCGCCAGGCTGTGGGAAGCAGCCCGTGAGAGCGCCGCGCGCGCCGACAGCGCGAGGCGCGCCGCCATTACCGTAGACACGATCATCCGCGGTGCCCTGGTCGTGATGACCACACCGCAGTTCGTGGACGTGGTCGAGCCCGCCGCGCAGCTGGCGTGGGAGCAGCTCGGGGCCACGCTGCGGGAGGACACCGCCCTGATGCGCGGCCGCGCGTTCTACGTGGTGTCCACCGAGTCCGAGGACCCCGTTCCGGAGCGCATCCGGCGAGAGGCGGAGGTGATCGCCTATGCCGATGGAAGCACCTTCGAGGACGTCGCGATGAGGATCGGCCAGCGGATCGAGATTGCCGCGATCGCCGACCTCGATGAGTCGACGAGCCTGTTCTTCGGCCATCACGTTCCGCTCAGACCCTACGCGGACAGAGAGTGGACCAAAGTATACGTGGAGCTCGCGACGGCTCCGTGGAGTCTCGTGCGCGCCTGCTACCTGGGCGACCTGGGTCGCTGCGCCGAAGCCTCCGACGTGCCGGCGGCCGACGATCCGGTGACCGAGTGGTATGACGCGGCCGATCGCCGTCGCTACGTGGCGGCCGACCCCCGCTGGTACCACGAGCGGGACCCGCGCCGCACACAGTGTATTGATGCGGGCTCCGACCGGGCGTGCCTGGATCTCATGCGATCGTTGGAGCCGGGGGAGCTGCGGCCGCCGCTCTCCGAGCGGGCGCGTCGCAGCCTGGCCGTGGCTGCGCTCGAGCTGGGTGGGGATGGTGCCTACGGTCGCATGCTGAGCGAAGCGTCGCACGGCCCGGAACAACGGCTGATGAGCGCGGCGGGCGTTTCGCGCGACTCGCTGTTCGCCGCATGGCACGCTCGAGTGCTGGCGGCGGGGCCTGAATCCCCGACGATCACGCGCGTCGCCGGGTGGACGGCGTTCTTCTGGGTCATCGCGTTCGCTACCCTCGCCGCGAGGAGCAGCAGATGGCGCCGCGCCTGAGGTATTGGTTGGGGGGCGCCGTGCTGGCCTGCGCCCTGTTCGCGGTGGCGTACCTGCCGCCGCGCCCACCGCACCCACCACCGGAGAAGCTCCCGCGCGCTCCCGAGGAGGTGGTGGCCAACCGGGTCGGTTCGAGGCTGGCAGCGGCCGTGTGGGCCTGGCAGACCCTGGAGCGGCGCGACTCCCTGCTCGACCTGGCGCGCCGCCGAGGCCTGCTGGACGAGGACGGTGTGGTCCTCATGGTCGAGAGCGGCCTGCCGGCGAGGGTGGGCGAGGTCCTCGAGGGCATCCTCGACACTCCCGACAGCGTGCTCCAGAGCCACGGAGCGGTCGGACCCTTGCTCGTCGCCGTGCTGTTGGACACCGTGCGCGTGACGGACGGAGTGCGGAGCGGTACGCCCTGGGGAACGCGCCTGACCTACGTGCTGCCCCAGGCGACCGACGGCCGTGCCTGCATAGCCATCCTGACGATTGGCACCTGGGCGGCGCGCATGATCTTCTCCGACCAGTTCACGCCGCTCCAGATCACGCGATACACGGCCCCGTCGCAGATCGTGGGGCCGTGTGCCTATGCACTTCGCTTCGGACCCCCGGGACCCGCCGTCGAGGAGTGGCTGTCCGAGAGCCAGTACCTGGGGGCGCAGGATCCCAGTTGGACCACGGCGCCGGATGCCGTCCCCCTCACGCCGGGAGTCCGGCAGCCGGGCAACTGGGCCTGGTGGTGGTACAGGGGCACGCCCATCGAGCTGTCCGGCTGCGCGGCCGGGAACCACAAGGCGTGTCGCGACGCGGTGTACGGCAATCGGGTCTATCGCACCGAGAAGGAGATGATGGAGCGCCAGGCCTTCGCGCGCAGCGTCATTCCGCCGGGGGTCACCCCACAGCAGCGCTACTGGAGCGTTCGCCACCCGCTGGGGTGGAGCAGCGGGACGTACCTGTCCGACCTGCTGAGCGATCAGGGCGAGGAGCGCTTCGCCCGGTTCTGGCGCTCCGATCTGCCGCTCGACAGCGCGTTCAGCGAAGCGATGGACATGTCGCTGGAAGAGTGGACGCAGCGCTGGGCCCAGGCTCAGTTCGGGATCCCGGAACCGGGGCCCGGTTTGCCGCTTGGCACGGCGCTGCTCGGGATCGTGCTCGCCGGCGTGATCGTGGGTGGCGGCGCCGTCCTCGTGAACCGGCGCCAGATTCGCTAGCCGCTCTCGGCCCCTCGCGTACGGGCCTCGGCGTTGGCCACTGCCACGTCCAGGTCGGTGCGCGCTCCAGCCACTCCGAACGCGTGACACCGCTCCAGAGCGACGCGCAGGGCATGCATCGCGTCGCGAGTGGCCTCGAGTTGCCGGGCGATCTCTTCGCGGCGCGACTCCGCCTCGCGTACTTCCTCAGGGGTGCGCGACCCGCCGGTGAACGAGGCCTGGCGGGCGCGCGTCTCGTCGATGACCCGGTCCACACGGGTGAGTTGCCGGGCGAGCGAGCGGGCCTGGGCGACCAGGCCGTCCGCTCCGGGCACCGCACGGGTTATCAGCTCGCGCTCGGCCTTTGGCATGCGCTCCACCAGACCCACGACGACGGCCCTCTCGCCCCGAACCTGATCCACCAAAGCCAGGTGCGTACCGAATGCGCCCGAGTCGCTGGAAGGCCGCAGCCCGGGCCCGGACCAGACCACTCCACTGCTGCCCGAGGGTTCGGAGACCCCGACGCTCGCACTACGCGCTCCGAGCAGCACCTCGCGCCATCCGTACCCGTCCATCCACAGGCGAGCATACCGCGACAGCAGCGGTATGGCCGACAGAACGAGCAGGACCGGCGCGAAGTCCACCGCGCCGTTGAGCGCGAGGTC
>JAUVTI010000035.1 GCA_030601605.1 Gemmatimonadales bacterium | reverse complement strand
GCCGTCAGCCGCCGCGAAGGCCGGGAGCAGAATCGTGGAGAGATCCTCCGGCACGTAGATCGAGAACCCGGGCCGCAGGCTGACGGGCGGTGCGATGCGCCACTGGCCCGTCAGGTCCAGCTCCGTTCCCAGCGCTTTCTGTCCCGACCGCTCCTTGGCGGTCGCGAAGCGATGCAGGTCCAGTCGGACCGTCGTCTTTGCTGAAGTATTGAAGGAGCCCCGCAGCATGGCGTCCACCAGCCCCGCCTGATCGAGCTGCTGCGGGATGAACAGGAAGTAGTCCATGTAGCCGTAGAACTTGTGGTTCGTGGCGTACAGGGTGTTGAACGCCTTCGTGTCCGTGTCGGCGGGGTCGCTGTCGCCTGAGAGGTAGTCCAGCTGGGCCGCGATCGTGCCCTTGCCGAACGACACGCCCGCCTTGCCGCTCGCGAAGAAGGCGCTGCGGTCGGGGCCGAACTGGTACGCGCCGGCCGCCTCATAGAGGACGATGCCGCTGCGACCATGGAACCGCAGGTTGGCGGTGTAGGACTCGGGAGTCGCCGCCCTGCGGTCGAACACGAACGTGAACTCGGAGTTCACGTCGCCGAACTTGCGGGATCCGAACCCGCCGATCAGCCAGCCGTCGTCGTACAAGCCCTGGTTGGCCTGCGGATGCAGTCCGGTCGGAAGCAGGGAGTCCCGCTCCACCACGTTCATCACCCACACGCTCCAGGTGAGCTCCCCGGCGTTGCCGAACCCACGCGCCCCGTCGAACGGGCGCGCCGTGTTGACCCACTCGACGGCACCGACCAGCCTCTCGTCGGCCACGTACATCTTCTGCCGGCCCAGCCGCGCCGTGAACGCGTCCGTGCTGCCGAGATCCACGTAGCCCTGGTGCAGGTCGAAGAAATCGGCGCTGGCGTCGAGCAGGGTGTTCGTCTCGGAGCCCCACGCGCGCGCGTCCTGCAGCATCGCATAGACGCTCATCCAGTCCAGCAGGGTGGCCCTGACCCCGAGCCGCATCCGTGAGAGCGTGGCGAAATCGGGGTTCTCCCCTGCGGTGCGGCCGTCCGCCTCGCTGCGGAGCCGGAACTGCCCGTCGAAACGAAACTCCGGGTACTTCTGTCCCTCTTGGGCCAGGAGCGGTCCCGGAAACGAGACAAGAAACGCGCACGCGAATCCCAAGAGCCTCGAGCAGCTCGACATCCCCCACCTCCCACGAGCGAAATGAATCCGGAACCATGCGTTGCCGGTTGACTCCGCCCGGTCGCATGGGCAATTTCCCACCCCGACATGAGGATTAGCGCCATTCTACGTCGGCGCGCGTCTCATGTCCATCTGGTGAGGTCGGGGCGGGTCGGCGGCGGGACACTCCTCCCTTGCGGCAAGAAGTCACGTCCAACCTGAGTCGAGGAAGCTGACCATGGCGGACGACGAGAACGGCGGGGACCGGCGCAGCTTCATCACGAACGCTTCGCGCGCGGCGATGGCGGCCGGCCTGGTGGGCGGCTACGGAGCCTTCGCCATAGTCGCCGGCCGGTTTCTGTATCCCGCGACGTCCGATGACGTGATGTGGCAGTTCGTGACCGAGAGCGACGGCATCAAGGTGGGAGAGTCGATTCGCTATCGGGGCCCCTCCGGTGAGACCATCAACATCACACGGCGCAGCCGCGCCGGTGGAGCCGACGACCACATCGCGCTGCCGAGCACCTGTCCGCACCTCGGCTGCCAGGTGCGCTGGGAGGAGCAGAACAAGCGCTTCTTCTGCCCCTGCCACAACGGTGTGTTCGACCCGGCCGGAAAGGCCATTGCGGGCCCGCCGGGCGAGGCGGGGCAGTGGCTGCCGCGCTACGAGCTCCACGTGGAGAACGGGCTCCTGATGATCGCCGTTCCGCCGCCCCGCTTTTCGGACGCGGACGAAAAGGGCGGCGTGATCGAGGGCGATGACTGCGTCAGCGGTCCGGGGCACGACCCGTGTCTCGCAGGCCGCCCCCGCAGGGGAGGCTCTGTTGCATGAGAGCCGTTAGCCGCTGGCTCGGTGATCGCCTGCCGGTATCGGGCCAGCAGTTCCGGGAGCTCACCAACGAGCCCGTCCCCTACCACCTCAAGCGCTGGTGGTTCGCCCTCGGAGGCACGCCGGCCTACCTGTTCATCGTCCAGATATTCACCGGGATCCTGCTGGCCTTCTACTACGAAGCCTCGCCGAGCACGGCCTATGAGTCCGTGGAGTTCATCACGCACGAGGTGTCGTTCGGCTGGTACATCCGCAGCGTACACAAGTGGGCCGCCACGCTGATGATCGTGGCGGTGATCCTGCACCAGATCCGGGTGTTCTTCCCCGGCGCCTACCGCAAGCCGCGCGAGATCAACTGGATGGTGGGGATGTGCCTGCTGCTGTGCGTGCTCATGACCGGCTTCACCGGTTACAGCCTGGTCTACGAGCAGCTCAGCTTCTGGGGCGCGACGGTCGGCGCCAACATCACGGACACGGTGCCGCTGGTCGGCGGGTTCATGAAGCGGATGATGCTGGCGGGCGACAGTTACAACCAGGCCACGCTGTCGCGCTTCTTCGTGCTGCACGCCGCCATCCTGCCGGTGACGATCACGCTGCTCGTCGCGATGCACATAACGGTCATCCGGCTGCAGGGCATCACCGAGTTCCGGTTCAAGGACGAGGAGGCCGGAGCGGCGAAGACCTTCAACTTCTTCCCGGACCATCTCTACACGGAAGTGCTGATCGGCCTGGTGCTGATGGTGCTGCTCAGCGCGCTGGCCACGATCTTCCCGGCTACCCTGGGCGAGCCGGCCAACCCGCTGCAGACACCCGAGGTGATCAAGCCGGAGTGGTTCTTCTACGTGGCGTTCCGCTGGCTCAAGCTGTTCAGCGGCACGGCCGCGGTGTTGAGCATGGGGTTCATAGTGTTCGTCATGTTCACCTGGCCGTTCATAGACAGTTGGATCCGAAAGCACACGAGATTCCAGGAAGCCAGTGTGTGGGTGGGGATCTTCGGAGCCCTCACGATCATAGGCATGACTCTCTGGGAAGCGCTGGCCCGGCACTAGTCGGACGCGGCCAGGGAATGCAACTGGGGTAGATACATGACTCTCGAGACCAAACGCATCGTCATCGCCGCGCTCGGCGGCCTATTCCTGCTCTCACTGGTTCTGGTTCAGTGGATGGAGACAGCGCGCAAGGCGGAGGAGGCGGGCCTCAGGGCTCCGCACATCTCGGTTCCGGCCGCGTCCAGGGAGTGCGTGAACTGCCACGCCGAGGAGAACCCGGGAATCGTCGCGCACTGGGAGGCGAGCACGCACGCCGAGAAGGGCGTGGGGTGCCTCGAGTGCCATACGGCCGTCATCGAGGAGGCCGACAGCTACCTGCATCACGGCGAGCAGATCGCCACGATCGTGACGCCGCGCGACTGCTCGCGCTGTCACGACCACGAGGAGGCGGAGTTCTCCCAGAGCCACCACGCGGCGGCCGGCAACATTCTCGCGTCGCTGGACAACTTCCTGGCCGAGACGGTGGAGGGTGCCCGGATGACGTTCAGCCCGCACTCGCCGACGCCGGGCAAGGCCGTGGAGTTCGTGAACGGCTTCGCCAGCGCCAACTCCGGCTGCCAGCAGTGCCACGGCTCCAAGGTGGCGCTGGTGTCGACCGACGGTGGGGTCGTCACTGTCGACGATCTCGAGCCCGACGCTGAGGGGCGTCCCACCAATCTCGACGCGGTGAGCCGGATCGTGCGCAGCGAGGACGGACGCCCGATCATTCATGAGAACACCTGGCCCAACACGGGCATCGGGCGCCTCAACCTGGACGGCTCGCGCGGGTCGTGCACGGCGTGTCACAGCCGCCACGACTTCTCTCCGCGGCGCGCCCGCCAGCCGGAGAACTGCGGCAAGTGCCACCTCGGTCCGGACCACCCCCAGAAGGAGATCTACGAGGAGTCCAAGCACGGCATCGCGTACCGCGACCTCAAGGACGACATGAACCTGGACGCCGAGAGCTGGGTCCTCGGTGTCGACTACGCGGCAGCCCCCACGTGCGCCACTTGCCACATGTCCGGCAACATCCGAAACGGCGGCAGGATCACGCACGATCCGGGCGAGCGCATCTCGTGGACCAACCGTCCGCCGGTGAGCCGGGTGATGGACACGGACATCAACCACGAGATCGTGACCGAGACCGATCCCGCGCTGCGGCGCGAGCTGATCGACGACTACGCGTCACAGAAGCGGGACCGGATGAAGGAAGTGTGCTCGCACTGCCACACGGACGATTACGTCAACTCGTTCTACAAGCAGTACGACAACCTCGTAATCCTGTTCAACGAGAAGTTCGCAAAGCCGGGCCTCGCGATCATGGGCGCCCTGGCCTCCAACGGGCTGCGCACGCCGACCAACTTCGACGAGGAAGTCGAGTGGACGTGGTTCTACCTGTGGCACCACGAAGGCCGCAGGGCGCGGCACGGCGCATCGATGATGGCCCCGGACTACACGCACTGGCACGGCATGTACGAGGTCGCCGAGCGCTTTTACATGGAGCTCATACCACAGGCGCGTGAGATCGCAGACCACGCGATGCGGACCGGCCAGCGGACTCAGGGCCGCGCGGTGAACGCGGTGATCGACGGGATCCTGTCGCGCCCGGAGCACGTGTGGTTCGAGGAGGGGGCCGAGGCCCAGGCCGAGAGGATCCGGCTGGAGATGGAGCGTCGCTACGGACGGGGCCAGTAGAACCGAACGCAAGGAAGACGTCATGAAACGCAGGAAGTTTCTCGAGACCCTGGGCGCCTCGGCTGCCGGCGTGGCCGCGTTCTCCTGTGCTGACCGCGAAGAGGCGGTGCGCATCGGCGCGCAGGGTGTGAGCGACGCAGACCTGACCTGGAGCAAGGCTCCCTGCCGCTACTGCGGCACCGGCTGCGGGGTGGAGGTCGGCGTCAAGGAGGGACGCGTCGTCACGGTGCGCGGCGACGTCAAGAGCCCCGTGAACCGCGGACTGCTGTGCGTGAAGGGCTACCACCTGCCCGGCATGCTGTACGGTGAGGACCGGCTCGAGTACCCGATGTTGCGCGACGGCAGCGGGTGGAAGCGGATCTCCTGGGACGAGGCGCTGGACCTGATCGCGTCCAAGTATCAGGAGGCGCTCGACCAGCACGGCCCCGAGTCGGTGGCCATCTACGGGTCGGGCCAGTGGACGGTGTTCGACGGCTACGCCGCGTCCAAGTGGTTCCGCGGCGGCCTCAGGAGCAACAACGTCGAGCCCAACGCGCGGCTGTGCATGGCGTCGGCCGTGACGGGCTTCATGACGCAGTTCCAGAGCGACGAGCCGATGGGCTGCTACGAGGACTTCGAGGCCGGGGACGACTTCGTCATGTGGGGCAACAACATGGCGGAGATGCACCCGGTGCTGTTCTCGCGCATCCTGGCCAACAAGCGGGAGAACCCCGGCGTACGCATCATTGACATCGCCACCCGGCGCACCCCGACCACCGACTACGCCGACATGTACGTGGAGTTCACGCCGGGGAGCGACCTCGCCTTGGCGAACGGCATCCTGCACCTGCTGCTGCGCAACGGACAGGTGGACAACGCGTTCGTGCGGGAGAACGTGATCTTCAAGCGCGGCATCGAGGACCTGAACCGCATCGGTTACGGCTGTTGGGGTGAGGACGGCCTCGCCACCGATCACACCGCCGGGCCGGCCGAGCACTACGGCTTCCGGGACCAGGCGCGGGACTCCTCCCTGGCGGAGCTGGAGCGGTTCCTGCGCGACTACACTCCCGAGCGGGTGAGCGAGATCTCGGGCGTGCCGGCTGGGCAGATCCACCAACTGGCGGAGCTCTACGGAGACCGCGGCCGCGGCACCGTGAGCCTGTGGTGCATGGGCGTGAACCAGCACTCGCGCGGCACCTGGATGAACAACCTGATCACCGACCTGCACCTGATCACCGGGAAGATCAGCCGCCCCGGCGCCAACCCGTTCAGCCTGACGGGCCAGCCGTCGGCGTGCGGCACGGTGCGGGAGGTGGGCACGCTGGCCCACCGGCTCCCGGCCGACATGGTCGTGATGAACGCGGAGCACCGCGCCAAGGCGGAGGAGATATGGGGTCTGCCGGCCGGCACCATCCCGCCGCGGCCCGGCTACCACACGATGGACATGTTCCGGGCGTTCATGCGCGGCGACGTGAAGGTGATGTGGACGCAGACCACGAACCCGTGGGTCAGCATCCCGAACCTGAACCGCATCCGGCGCGAGCCCGGCGACGGCAAGTTCCTCGTGGTCAGCGACATCTACCCGACGCCCTCTACCGAGGTGGCCGACCTGGTGCTGCCATCGGCGGCGTGGGTCGAGCGCGAGGGAGTATTCGGCAACTCCGAGCGGCGCACGCAGCACTGGCACAAGGCCGTGGAGCCGCCGGGTGAAGCCACCGAGGACGCGTGGCAGATGATCCAGGTCGCCAAGCGCATGGGGATGGGGCACCTGTTCCCGTGGCCCGAGGACGACTGGCACGAGCCGATGTACGAGGAGTACCGCAGCTTCACGCTGGGGCTGGGCAAGGACGTGGCCTCGTATCAGCAGCTCAAGGAGACGAGGGGCATGTTGTGGCCCGTGGTGAACGGGGTGGAGACGCGCTACCGCTATGCGGCGGGATACGACCCCTACGTGACCAAGCGGCGCGGTGTGCACTTCTACAAGGCCAAGGGTTACGGGGAGAAGGCGGCCTTCTGGCTGCGCCCGTACCACCCGCCCGCGGAGTCGCCCGACGAGGAGTATCCGTTCTGGCTGTGTACCGGGCGCGTCCTGGAGCACTGGCACACCGGCTCGATGACGCGGCGCGTCAAGCAGCTGTACCAGGCGGCGCCGGAAGGCTACGTGGAGCTCAACCGCGCCGACGCGCAGCGGCTGAGCGTGGGCTCGGGCCAGATGGTGCGGGTGGTGAGCCGGCGCGGGAGCCTCGAGCTCCCAGCGGAGGTGGACGGCCGGGGCAAGCCGCCGCAGGGCTCGGTGTTCATCCCGTTCTTCGACGAGAGCCGGATGCCCAACGTGCTGACCCTCGACGCAATGGACAACATCAGCAAGGAACCGGACTACAAGAAATGCGCCGTTCGCATAGAGCGCGTCTGACGCGCCGTACGCTGGCCGGCGTCGCGCTCGCGCTGCTGGTCGGCGGTTGCGGCGGTGACACCGTTCCCGTTCCCGGGCGGGAGGGGGCGGTCAAGTCGGCTGCCGCCGTGCGCGCCGAGCGCAGGGCGTACGACGGCGCGCCTCCGACGATCCCGCACGAGAACTTCGGCGCCAGGTGCACCGCGTGCCACGACGCTCAGGGCCAGTCGGTGACGGGGGTCGGCTTCGCTCCGGCCTCTCCGCATGATGACACGCCCAGGGCAGGCGGGACGATCAGGTGCCGCCAGTGCCACGTGTTCGTCACTACGGGCGAGTCGTTCGTGCGCAGTGAGTACGAACCGCTGGAGCAGGACCTGCGCCGCGGGGGCCGTGCGACCCCGGGCGCGCCGCCGACGATCCCGCACCGCACGCTGATGCGCGAGAACTGCGTGGCGTGTCACGACGGTCCCGGAGCCCGGGAGGAGATCCGCACCGGCCATCCCGAGCGGTCGCGCTGCAGGCAGTGCCACGTGCCTGTGACCGGGCGGGAGACGTTCGACAGCGAGCTGGGCGACGGAGTGACGGAGGGAAGGGAATAGCGATATGACACGGCTGGCCGACACGATTGATCTCGGGCCGAAGGACGAGGCCCTGCGTCTGTGGGGCGCCGCGGTGGAGGCACAGCGCGCCGCGACCGACGACCTCGTGAAGCTGTTCGAGTTCCTCGACCTCGGGCTCCACGCCGCGGAGATACTCGCGATTCACCTGCTGCAGCCCGCCAAGGACAAGTTCCCGGCGACGATCGCCGTGCAGCTCAACATGCCGGACCCGGAAGTGGACCCGCACAGGGACGGCATCCACGTCCCGAAGGTGCTCCAGTTCACCGACGTCATAGATCTGTTGAGTGGCGAGGAGCTGGAGTGCGTGAGCCCCGGAATGCACCGGGGCTGGGAGGATCGCCGCTTCTCGTGCCGCCGGTCCCGCGCCGTAGCCCAGGAGGCGATCGGGGTCACGCTGTCGGCCGAGGAGCAGGATCAGCTGCTGCTGCTCTCGGCATACCGCAACCGCGTGTTCAGATGCCCGCCGCCGGTTCGGGTCGAGCCGGGGAAGGTTCAGGCTGCGTTCAAGAGCCTGGAGCGGCTGATGAAGGAGTTGCTAAGCGCCGCGGGCTGACTTCAGCCGGCCGTGCGCAGCCTGCGCTCCTCACGCGGCGCCTCGTCCGGATCCGACAGTCCGAGCCGCGGCCTGTGCTCCGGGGAGCGGGGAGCGCTGTTGAGCGCCTCCGGCTTGGCCGTGCGGATGTACCCGTTCAGCTCGCCGCCCTCTTCCACCGCCACGCGCGGGCTCACCAGGTTTCCGACGACCGTGCTCCCCGCGTGGAGCCGCACCAGCTCGTCGGCCATCACCTGGCCTCTGACCTCACCGCCCACGATGGCCTCCCGGGTCAATACGTCTCCCCGAACGACTCCACCGGGCGCGATGAGCACCTGGCCGTGGACGTAGACGTTTCCCTCGACCTCACCCTCGATGCGGAAGTCCCCCTCCGAGCGTACGTCCCCTACCAGCCGGGCGCCGGCTGACAGGATCGAAAGGCCCGCGTTACGGCTGGCGCCAGCTTGGGCAGACCCCAGTATCCCCATCATCTGCTCCTTCCCGACTACCACTGGTTGTCGACCGGTCCCAGGGCGTGACCACTTGAGGGGAACCTAAGGGCCATGCAAAGGGGGGGGTGTGATGCCAATCACCCGGAAACGGGGTCGGAATCAGTCGGCGACGTGCAAAGGCGGTGGGAGCGCAGCCTGACCGGCTAGAACTGGACGGTGATTCCTATCCCTACGCCGGCCGAACCAACCGACACCGCAACTCCCTCGATCGGGATGTCCACCCAGCCTTCCCGGCCCAGAGAGTGGCCCAGCATGAGGCCGATGGCGGCGCCGGGGATCGAGACGACGAGCGCCCCGCCGAGAGCGCAGGCACCGGGCGAATTGGTGGAATCCTCCACCGAGCTGCACACCGCGAGCCCGGCAAGGCCTCCGACAAAGGCCCCGGCGAGCCCGCCGTAGAGCGCGCCGCGGGTGCCCGCGCCCCCGCGTCCCTTGCTCAGCTGCAGCCTGGAGACCGAGCCGAGGGGGATGGAGGCGAACGTGCCCTCGTTGTTGACGTTGAGCACCAGGGAGTCGGAGCTGAGGGAGGCCACGGTGCCGGTCTGCTCTTCGCACACGACCCGCTCCCGCCTCTCTCCCGGATCGTACTTCTCTGCGCAGTGATGAAAGACGCGAACCCGCGCTCCGGGCTGCACCAGGCCCGATTCCTGGGCCAGGGCGGGAGCCTGGAGTGCCACCAGCAGGGCCGCCGTGGTGAGTGTCGCTCTTCGCATCGTCATCCCGATTGAATTCTAACGGCGTGGTCGGGCACCCGCACCCGCCGCCGCACTGTCTCAACCCTCGTGGCGGCTGGAAGTTGCACACACTTGGATTTGCCGCACCGGGCGGCGATGTTTCCTCGCATGTTCGAGATCCTCTTCGGTATCGCGCTGATCGTGCTCGCGTCCAAGATCGGTCCCGCGGTTGCGCGCCGGGTCGGGCAGGGCGTGGACACCGACGTGCGGCGCCAGCTCGACGACCTGGAGAGCCGCGTGACCACGAGCGAGGACCGGATCCTGGACCTGTCGGCGGGCACGCACGAGCGGCTCGTGGAAGTCGAGGAGAGGCTGGACGTGGCGGAGCGCGTGCTGCAGGCGGAGCGGCATCGGGCCCGGCTTCCCCGCGGGGAGTAGTCCCGACGCACTCCCGATCCACACAACTGCCATCGAGGGATGTAATGAACACGGCCGAGTATCTGGCGGAGGTCGAGCGCTACAGCGCGCACAACTACCACCCGCTGCCGATCATCCTGTCGCGGGGTGAGGGAGCGTGGGTGTGGGACATCGAGGACAGGAAGTACCTCGACTGCCTGGCGGCGTACTCCGCCGTGAACCAGGGCCATCGGCATCCGTCGATCGTCGCGGCGGCGAAGGAACAGCTGGAGCGGCTCACGCTCACTTCACGCGCGTTCCACAACGACCAGATGGGTCCTTTCCTGCGGGAGCTGTGCGAGCTGGCCGGCTACGAGAAGGCCCTGCCGATGAACTCGGGTGCAGAGGCGGTGGAGACCGCCATCAAGGCCGTGCGCCGCTGGGGCTACCGCCGCAAGGGGATTCCGGCCGACCAGGCCGAGATCATCGTGTGCGAGAACAACTTCCACGGGCGTACGACGACGATCGTCTCGTTTTCGACCGAGGAGGCGTACAGGGCCGACTTCGGGCCGCTCACGCCGGGGTTCAGGATGATTCCCTACGGCGACGTCGCGGCCCTCGAGGCGGCCATCACGCCCAACACGGCCGCGTTCATGGTCGAGCCGCTCCAGGGAGAGGGGGGCGTCATCGTCCCGAAGGAAGGATACCTCTGGGAGACGGCCGAGCTGTGCCGGCAACACGACGTGCTGTACGTGGCGGACGAGATCCAGACTGGCCTCGGGCGCACCGGCCAGATGTTCTGCTGCGACTGGGAAGGTGTGAAGCCCGACGTGCTCGTGGTCGGCAAGGCGCTGTCAGGTGGCTTCTATCCTGTGTCGGCGATGCTCTCGAGCGACGACGTGATGAGCGTGTTCCACCCGGGCGACCACGGGTCCACGTTCGGCGGCAACCCGCTCGGCGCGGCCGTGGCGCGCGCGGCGCTGCGAGTGATCGTCGATGAGGGTCTGGCCGAGCGGGCGCGCGAGCTGGGCGACTGGTTCATGGGCGAGCTGCGCGCCATAGACTCGCCGCACGTGAAGGAAGTGCGCGGCAGGGGTCTCATGATCGGTGTCGAGATCAAGCGGGAGAGCGGCACCGCCCGGCCGTTCTGCGAGGCGCTGATGGACCGCGGCATCCTCGCCAAGGAGACCCACGAGCAGGTCGTTCGCTTCGCGCCGCCGCTGGTGGTGGAGCGGAGCGACCTCGAGTGGGCGCTGGGGGAGATCGCCGAGGTGCTCTAGCGAGCGCCGGTGCCGCTCCCTACAGTTCGTTCTCCCGCCCCTCGTACTTAATTGCCGCCACCTCATCCGCCAGCTTTGTCTGTGTCGCCAGGTTATGGGCGAGTTGTGTCATCTGCTCGGCGAGGTCGGTGACGCGTGCCTCCAGCGCCGCGAGGCGTCGCTCGACTGCGGGATCGATCTTGTTGTCGGCTGACATGGCTGGTTCCCGCCTTTCCGGTAGGAGGTGGCGGAGTGCGCGGGCTCACCTCACCCGCCCTGTACTAAAGCTAGCGCCTCGCGGTCCGGGCCACCAACCGTGTGACGCGCGGTTATCTTTGCCGCTGCCATGACGGAACTCTACGTACAGAGCAGCCGGGGCGACACGCTCGACACCGTGCACCGCGTTCACGTTGCCGTGTGCCGGGCCGACGGGTCGCTCGTGGCCACGTCAGGCGATCCCCGGCGCCTCGTGATCATGCGCTCGGCCGCCAAACCGTTCCAGGCGCTCCCGCTCGCGGAGGATGGCGCGGTGGAGCGCTTCGGGATGACCGGCGAGGAGCTGGCTCTGGCCTGCGCATCGCACAACTCGGAGGTGCGGCAGGTCGAGATTGTGAGAGGCTTCCTCGAAGGGCTCGGCCTCACGGAGCAGGACCTGGCGTGCGGGCCGCATCCGGCGCTGGCGCGCGACTTCACGGTTCGCCGGCCGGGGAGCGCGGGCGACGAGCGGCCGCAGCTGGCGGATCGGTCCCGCCTCGCCAGCAACTGCTCCGGGAAGCACACCGGGATGCTGGCGCTGGCGCTGCACCATGGCTGGGAGACGCAGGGCTACCACTTGAGCGGCCACCCGGTGCAGCAGCGGGTGAAGCGCGCGCTGGCTTCGTACGCAGGCCTGCCGGAGGCCGAGATCGGCGAGGGCGTGGACGGCTGCGGCGTCGTCGCGTTCTCACTGCCGCTGGCGAGCATGGCGCGGGCGTTCGCCCGCCTCGTGGCGGACGGGGGAACCGCCGCGCAAGCCGTAGTGAGCGCGATGACCGCGCACCCCGAGCTCGTTGCGGGCAAGTGGCGCCTGGAGACGGAGCTGATGCAGGCGTACCCGTCGCGCCTGGTGCTGAAGGTCGGCGCCGAGGGCGTGTACGGGGCGGCGCTTCCGGAGCAGGGCCTGGGCGTGGCCCTCAAGGTGGAGGACGGCAGCAGTCGCGCGGCGATGCCTGCGCTGGTCCACGTGCTGGATCAGCTGGGGCTCGACCCGGCGCCGTCCAGCCGGCTGCCGCGGTTCGCGACCCTGGAGATCCTGAATACACGGGCGGAGCCGGTGGGCGCGATGGTCGCGGCGGGCGCGCTCACACTCGTTTGATCGATGATGCAACGGATGGATACCTTTTTCGTGCCGCACGCACAGCACTCTTGTCGGGTGCGACGAGCCGATATGACGCGAGGCGCCGGGCGATGAAATTCATAGACAGCGCCACGATCCGCGTGACTGCGGGTACGGGAGGGTCGGGCTGCATGTCCTTCCGGCGCGAAGCGTACGTGCCCAAGGGCGGTCCGGACGGCGGCGACGGTGGACGGGGCGGGAGTGTGTTCGTGCGCGCCGACCGCCATCTCAGCACGCTGCTCGACTATCGCTACAAGACGCACCGCAAGGCGGAGCGCGGTCAGCACGGCAAGGGCGGCAACAAGACCGGCAAGTCCGCAGACGACGCGTACCTGCCGGTGCCGCCCGGCACCGCGGTGCACGACGCAGAGAGCGGCGAGCTGCTCGGGGAGGTGCTGCAGCCGGGCGACGAGCTGCTCGTGGCCAAGGGCGGGCGCGGCGGCCGCGGGAACGCGCGGTTCGCAAGCCCCACCCATCAGGCCCCCCGCGAGTGGGAGCCCGGCGTCCAGGGAGGGGAGCGCACCATCGAGCTGGTGCTCAAGCTGATCGCCGACGTGGGACTCGTTGGAGAGCCCAATGCAGGCAAGAGCACGCTGCTGTCGGTAGTCTCGGCAGCTCGTCCCAAGATCGCGGAGTACCCGTTCACGACGCTGGAGCCGCAGCTCGGTGTGGTGGGGCTCGGCGTCGGGCGCTCCTTCGTGATGGCCGACATCCCGGGTCTCATCGAGGGAGCGCACGAGGGGAAGGGGCTGGGCCACCAGTTCCTGCAGCACATCGAGCGCACCCGCGTGCTCGCCTACCTCGTGCCCGTCGACGTGGAGGACCCTCAGGCCACCTACGAGGCGCTGCGTGCGGAAGCGCGCGCATACGACGGGGCGGTGGCCGCGAAGCCGCACGTAGTGGTGCTCAGCAAGATCGATCTCCTCGCCCCAGGGGAGGAGCCGCCCGCAATCGAGGCTCCCGAGTCGCGCGGTGTGCTGAGCATCTCCTCCGTCGCGCACCGCGGGGTGGATGAGCTCAAGGAGACCCTCTGGCGGCTTCTCGTGGAGAGTGGCGAGTCGCCGGACGAGGAGACGGTCCCGCTCCCGTGAACCGGGCCGACCTCGCCCACGTGGCACTGGCGTTGGTGCCGGGAGTTGGGCGGGCGAGGTTCGACGCGCTGCTGGGCCGATTCGGCTGTGCCGAGGCCGTGCTGGCCGCGTCGCAACTCGAGCTCACCGGCGTGCGCGGCGTCTATACCGCTACGGCGACCGCGATCCGACAGGCTTCTCTCGGCCGGGCCGAGGCCGTGGTCGAGCGCACGGAGCGGCTGGGCGGCCAGGTGCTGCTTCCGGGCGATCCCCGCTTCCCCCCCAGGCTCGCCGAGATTCCCGAGGCCCCCCTCGCGCTGTTTGCCCTCGGCAGGCTGGAGCTGCTGCAGCGTGAGGCGGTGGCGATCGTCGGGAGCCGGCTCCACAGCCGCTATGGCGCTCAGGCGTGCCGCCACTTTGCGGCTGGGCTCGCGCGGGCCGGGCTCGTGGTGTCGAGCGGCCTGGCGCGGGGACTCGACGCCGTGGCGCACGAGGCCGCGCTGGACGCCGGTGGAGACACGGTGGCCGTTCTGGGGAACGGTCTCGGAGTGATCTATCCCGCCGCCAACCGCGCGCTTTACGAGAGGGTGGCGCGGGACGGCTGTCTTCTCACCGAGTTCCCGCCGGGCGAGCGTCCCAACGCCGGGAGCTTCCCCAGGCGTAACCGCCTCATAAGCGGACTCGCGCGCTGCACGCTCGTAGTCGAGGCGCGCGCTCGCTCCGGCGCCCTGATCACCGTGGACTGCGCGCTCGACCAAGGGCGCGAGGCTCT
>JAUVTI010000002.1 GCA_030601605.1 Gemmatimonadales bacterium | reverse complement strand
CGCCCAGAATGTGTGGGAACGACAGAGACACCCCCGGCAGGCCGTGCAGGGTCCAGAGATCGAGGTGATTGAGCGACGCCGCCCGGAGGCGGACCAGGACGTCGTGCCTGCGCGTGACGGCGGGTCGTGGAACGTCGGCGATCTCCAACTGCGAGAGGTCGCCATGCCCCCTCATCACCAGTGCTTTCATCGTGGATCCGGGCTGATGTGAAGCGGGCGGCCACCCGGCCGCCCGCGCCTGCTCACCGGCGGAACGCCGGGGTCGCCTGTTGCTCGTCCTCGCCGGCCAGCGGCACCTCCACGGGCGCGCCCTCCCCGACGGGAAGCAGGATGATGCGCTGCGCCAAGCGGCCGCCGGACTCGGGCGTGGCCACCACCGCGGCGAGCATGTCGCCGCTCTTGGACACCGCAAAGTTGGTGACGGTGAACTGCGGTTGTGTCAGCGCCGTCATCTCCCCGTCCAGCGTCATGCGCACCACGATCCTCGTGGTGGTCCGCCCGCGGCGGTCCTCCCGCACGAACGCCAGGGTCGAGTCGTCGATCCACGCGGGCACGTTCTCGTTGATCGGGGCAGCCGTGTTCGTGACGTTACGCTGGTTCGAGCCGTCGAGGTCCATCAGGTAGACGTCGTAGTTCCCGTCCCTGGCGGACGTGAACGCGATCGTCTGGCCGTCGGGTGAGATCGCCGGCTGCAGGTTCACGACCTCCCCGGTCGTGAGCTGCCGCTGGCTTGAGCCGTCGGCGTTCATGATCCACACCTGCAGCGTCCCGCCCGCGTCCGAGTGGTACGCGATCTGGCTGCCGTCGGCCGACCACGCCGGATCACCCTCGTTGGCCGGCGTCGTGGTCAGGCGCCGTTCGTTCGTGCCGTCAGCGTCGATCACGTAGATGTCGAAGCTGTCCTCGCGATTGCTCACGAACGCAATCCGCGTCCCGTCGGGCGAGTAGGAAGGCGAGAACTCCGCCGATTCGGTGCGGGTGATCGCGTGCAGCTGGCTCGGGGTCGAGCGCTCGAACGCGTAGATGTCGGCGTTGCCGCTCCGGTTCGATGCCAGGAGGATCTCGCCCTGCACGATTACGGTCGCGGTGTCGGCGTTGCCCCATGGCGTCCGGCCCACGACGAGGGCCCTGCCCACCCCGGCGGGCGTGAGTACTCCGTTCTCGTCCACCTGGACCACCGCCGGATCCAGCGACGCCCAGCTCACCGCGGCGGCCCGGGCCAGCGGCGCGCCCAGCTCGTCGGCGTAGTTGGCTGCCAGGGTGGCCCGGTCGGCCATGCCCATGCCCACCCGGTCGGCCGTGAGCACCAGACCGGCTGCCACGACGTTCACTGTCCAGGACTGCTGGAGGCCGCCCGGCGCGCGCACCCCGATGGTCGTTGTACCGATCCCCTTCCCTACCACCGCGGTGTCGGCGACGCTGTAGGTGGCGATCGTCGTGTCTCCCACCAGCCAGATTATCGGCGCCTCCGGAACCGGAGTCCGATCGGCGGCATACGCCGTCGCCCTGAAGGTCACCATCCCACCCAGCGGGATCATGACCGTGTCGCCAGCCGGCTTTCGGACCCGGATCTCGTCCACCTCCCGATGTACCAGGGCCTGAATCCGGTGCTCCTGGCCGAAGCCGGTGGCCGCGATCTCGGCGCGCCCGTGGGAGATCGCCGTCGCGACCCCGAGCGGCGAGACGGTCACGATGTTCGGGTTGCTCGTGGCCCACTGCAGGACCCGCGGATCCACGGGCCGGTTCTGCTGCGAGGGCACGACCACTCGAACGGTGTCGGACACGGCGGGAGAAAGAGAGACCACCGGATCGCCGAAGGCCCACTGCGCGTCCGCGACCTGCACCTGCACTCGTCGCTGCAACCCGGAAGCGGTGGCGGCCTCGATCAGGCCGGTCCCGGGGGAGATGCCCACCACACGGCCACTCGCGTCCACGGTGGCCACGTCAGGCCGGAACGAGCGGAAAGTCACGGTCTGGGAGGCGGCCGCGCTCCCATCGTCCTTGAGGAAGAGGAGCCTGAGCTGGATGTCCTCGGCCGGGAACAGGTAGAGCCGCGTGGGATCGATCTGCAGCACGGTCGCGGTCCCGACGCCCTGCGGGCCAGCCAGCGCGCCCCCGGTCACGGTTACCGTGACCGTCTTGCTCTGGTTGCCGGCCGTGACCTGAACTCGCGCCTCACCGGCGCTGACGCCGATGAGATTTGCTACGCCGGGCAGCGCCCTGACCTCCTCGATGGTCACAACACCGGGAGAGGAGCTGCTCCACCGGAAGCTGACCGATGCTATGTCGCCGTCCCGATCGTACGCGGTGGCCAACACCTCGACCCGCTGCCCGACCGCCAGGGTGACGACGGAGGGTGCAACATCCAGATCCGCGACGGCCTGGGCATCGGCTCTCGCGGACAACAAAACCGCGAGGCCGGCCAGAACGATCGCAGGCGCCTTCAGTCGTCGAAGCATGGACTCAATACCCCGCAAGTGCCCCTAAGTGCTGTTCAGATTGGAAGATATGAAGCCAACCTAAGACTCGCCGTGGAGCGGTGTCAAGGAGAGGGGCCACACTCTGCCTGGCCGCCTCTTGCGCATCCCCGGTACACGGAAAACGTTAGTGTCCTGGAGTCATTCACCGGAGGGAGCGCCAATGACGATGTCCGATCCCTATGGCGGCGGTTCCGGCGGGCCGGGAATGTGGGATCCCATGCCACTGACCCCGCCGGCGCAGCCGTCTTCCGAGCCCAAGCCTGGTGAGCTCATCTGGTCGCGACCGGAGCCGGTCGCGCCCGCCGCGGAGCCCGCCAAGCCCGCGGCCGAGAAGCCGGCGGTGAAGCAGGCCGCTCCCAAGAAGCCCGCCAAGAAGAAGGCGGCGAAGAAGAAGGCCAAGGCAAAGAAGCCGGCCAAGAAGAAGCCGGCCAAGAAGAGGGCCAAGCCAAAGAAGAAGGCAAAGAAGAAGGCGGCGAAGAAGCGGCCCGTGAAGAAGGTCGCCAAGCGCGTCAAGAAGGCAGTTCGCAAGGCCGCGAAGCGGGTGAAGAAGGCGGTCGGCAAGGCGAAGAAACGCCTCAAGAAGAAGCGCTAGGATCCAGCCGCGCCAACACGTGGGCGCAGTTGATCAGGGCGATGTGAGTCAGCCCCTGCGGGAAGTTGCCTAGGAACTCGCCGGTGGCCGGGTCGATCTCCTCTGAGTAGAGCCCCACGTGATTGGCGCGGCTGAGCATCTGTTCGAAGATGCGCACCCCCGCCTCGTAGTCCCCGATCATCGCCAGCGCCTGAGCGAGCCAGAAAGTGCAGATCGAGAACGACCCCTCGGTGCCGTCGAGCCCGTCCTCTGAGCGGTAGCGGTACACCATCGTGCCGTCGGGAGTGGTGAGGTCGCGAGCAATCGCTCGCACCGTGCTCCGCACTCTCGGATCGCTGCGGTGGAGGAAGTTGACCATCGGTATGACGAGAGCAGATGCGTCGAGCTCCCTGCTCCCGAACGAGGCGACGAACGCGCCCATCTCCTCGTTGTAGCCGTTCTTGATGATCTCGGCCCGGCAGGCGTCGGCCTCGCTGCGCCACCGAGCCACATCGCCTTCCAGGCCGCATCGCTCGGCGAGCCTCACCCCGCGGTCGAGCGCAACCCAGCACATCACCTTGCTGAGAACGTTGTGGCTCAGCTCGTGGCGTACCTCCCAGATGCCCGAGTCCTTGCGGCGCCAATTGTACGAGACCCAGTCGACCAGGTCATGCAGCGCGTGCCACGTGCCCTCGGTCATCTCGTAATGCTGCGCCCAAATGTAGGCCGTCTCCAACACTTCTCCGTAGACGTCCAACTGCAGCTGATCGGCGGCGCCGTTTCCGATCCGCACCGGCCTGGAGCCGCGGTAACCCTCCAGGTGCCCCAACTCGATCTCCGACAGGTCGCGTCGCCCGTCGATCCCGTACATGATCTGCAGGTGCGGTCGCCCCTTGGTGCGGCATACCCGCTTGACGAACTGCATGAAGTGATCGGCTTCCTCGTGTTGCCCCAGCACGTAGAACGCGTGCAGCGTGAAGCAGGTGTCGCGCAGCCAGGTGAAGCGGTAGTCCCAGTTGCGCTCCCCCCCGAGCACCTCGGGCAGCGAGGTGGTGGGCGCGGCGACGATCGCACCCGTGCGGGCGTAGCACATCAGCTTCAGCGTTATCGCCGAGCGCACGACGTGGTCCCGGTAGGGACCGGCGTAGCGCAGCCGGGCCACCCAGCCGCGCCAGAAGGCCACCGTATCGGCAAGGGCGTCCTCGGTCAGGTAGTGCTCGACGGGGCGGACGTCGTCGTCGTCGTAGCGCAGCACGAAGGCAAACGACTCGCCCTCGCGGAGCGCGCACGTGGCGAGCGCCGAGCCGCCCTCGATCCTCCAGTCGCAGTTTGCGGAGGTCGCCAGCGCCACCGCCTCGTCGATCCCATCGGTCGCGAGCACCCCGTGGCGCCGCCGGTAGACCAGGGGCCGCGAGGCCCCGTAGTCGAACCCCGGCTGGAGCTCTACCTCGACCTCGACGGCGCCGCCGGTGCAGGTCACGTGCCGGTGAATCTCCAGCGGCCGGTGCGGTGCGGCACCCCCCACCGAAACGGGCATGAAGTCCATCACCATGGCGCTCCCGCCGGGCGTGGTGAACTCCGTCTGCAGCACGCCGGTGCCCGGCATGTAGCGCTGGTTTCCTCGGGGCGCACCCTTCACCCCCACCCGGAAGCGCCCTCCACGCACATCGTCGAGGATCGCTCCGAACAGGCTGGGGCCGTCGAACCGCGGAAAGCAGCACCAGTCGATCGAGCCGTCCACGCCGACGAGCGCGACCGTTCTCAGGTCACCGATCACACCGTAGTCGGCAATGTCGAGATAGGGCATCGAGTGCTCTTCGTGAAACGCCGCCACGCCCTTGCATTCCCCTGCGTGGCGGCTACGTTCGACTCACTCCGGCCAGGAGCGACATAACATGAAGCGATGGGTTGTTGCAATAGGCGTCCTCGCCGCCTGCAGCGCTCAGGAAATCCCTCCAGCCAACCCGACAGCCACAGCAGTGGCGGTTCTCAGCGCCTCATCCGAGGCATGGAACCGGGGCGATCTCGAGGCGTTCGTGGACGACTACGCAAGGGACTCCACGACCACCTTCGTGGCCGGCGGCCAGGTACAATACGGATGGGACTGGATCCATGACAACTACGCGCGCTGGTGGGACCTCGGGTCGGAGCGCGACTCCCTGCGGTTCGAGGAGGTCGCGGCGCGGTCCCTGGGGAGCGACTATCTCCTGACGACCGCCCGCTTCGTGCTATTCCGCAGCGACTCGGTGACGGCGAGCGGTCCGTTCACGCTCGTGATGAAGCGCATCGAGGGCGAGTGGAAGATCATTCATGATCAGACGGGAAGTGATGGCTGACGCGGGGAAGAGAGAAGGGGGAAAGGGGAAGGATTGCACCGCTGTGCGTCCCCACCGTTCCCCGTTCCCCGTTCCCGGTTCCCGGTTGCTCAGGTGGCTGGTCCTGTGCGCGCTGGTCGCGGCACCCGCCTGCAGCCCGGGCGAGGGAAAGACCGCTTATATCGGCGCCGAGGTCTTCGACGGAACAGGGGCGCCGCTGCTGTTGGACGCCGTGATCCTGGTGAGCATGGACGGACACATCGAGGCGATCGGCACGCCCGACCAGGTGCCGATCCCGCGTGGCGCCACCGAGATTCGGCTCGACGGCAAGTGGGTGATCCCCGGACTGATCGATGCCCATACGCACGCCGAAGCCTGGACCCTGAGCCGGTACGTGGCCTACGGCGTGACGAGCATCCGCGACGTGGGTGGCGACCAGCAGACGGTCATGAACCTGCGCGACCAGGTACTGCTGGGCGGGATACTGGGGCCGCGGATGTATGTCTCGGGCGCGGTGATCGACGGGCCCTCCCCAACACGGGAAACGGCTACGTCGGTCAGCTCCCCCACCGAAGCCAGGCGGGCCATCGACCAGCTCACTCTGCTCGGGGCCACGCAGGCCAAGATCTACACCAAGATCACCCGCCGGCTGCTGCGTCCCCTGATGGACGAGGCACGGGAGCTCCTCCTCCCGGTGACCGGACACCTCGGCAAGGTGGACGCGGTGACGGCGGCACGTTTCGGCGTGAAGACGCTCGAACACATGACCGGAGTGGTCGAGGCCGCTTCCAGCAACCCAGGGCGATACTATGCCGCTCACAACAGCTTCTTCCGCGGCTGGAACCTCGTGGAGCGCAGCTGGTCCGAGCTGGACTCCGCCACATCCGACCGCATCGCGCACCAGCTGATCGAGTTGAGCGTGCGAATCGTGCCCACCCTGATTCTGCACGAGACCTGGGCGCACCTGCTGGATTCCCGCTACACCGAGCGGCTCGACCTGTCGGGCGTGCCCGACTCGATCCAGGAGGCCTGGAACGTTCCCGGCCTGGTGCGGCGCGCCGGAATCACCACGGCCGACTTCCGGGCTTTCCGACGCTCGCGGTCTGCGCAGAACAGGTTTGTCCGGATGTACCACCGAGCAGGCGGCACCGTCGCCGCCGGGAGCGACAGCCCCAACCAGCTCCTCGCGCCGGGAGCGAGCCTGCACGACGAGATGGCCATGCTGGTGCGCGCCGGTCTCCTGCCGCGTGACGCGCTGCTCGCCGCGACCCGCAACGTGGCGCATCTCCTGGAGGCCGACTCGATCGGCGTGATTCGGGCCGGGGCCGTGGCCGACTTCGTCGTGCTGGACGCGAACCCGCTGGAGGACATCCAGAACACGCAGCGGATCAACCGGGTCGTTCTGCGTGGAACGGCCTACCTGCCCGAGGACTTCCAGGAAGGGTGGCAGTGATGAGGATAGCGATCGCGCTCGTTGCCGCACTCACTCTGGCAGCGTGCGCAGGCGGCGCTGACAGATACGACCTCGTCATACGCGGGGGATGGATCGTGGACGGGACCGGCAACCCGCGCTACCGGGGCGACGTAGCCGTGCGGGACGACCGGATCGTCGCGGTGGGACGGCTGGGCGACGTTCGCGCTCGCCGAACCATAGATGCCAGCGGCCTCATCGTGGCCCCGGGCTTCATCGACATGCTCGGGTGGTCCGAGCTCAAGGCGCTGGCCGACGGCCGCGCCGCGAGCAAGATCTACCAAGGCATCACGACCGAGGTCACGGGTGAGGGCTCGTCGGTGGCGCCGCAGACCGACGCCACCATCGCCGACGACGCCGAGTACCACGCGTCCCTGGGAATCACGGTCGACTGGTACGATTTCGACGGCTACTTCGACCGGCTCGAAGCATCCGGCTCGGCCATCAACCTGGCGTCGCTCGTTGGCGCCACGCAGGTGCGGATGGTGGTGCTCGGGAGCGAGGACCGCGACCCAACTCCCGAGGAGCTCGACCGCATGGTGGCGCTGGTGGATTCAGCGATGATGCAGGGTGCACTTGGAGTCTCGACGTCGCTCGTCTACGCCCCTGCCTACTATGCCTCGACCGACGAGCTCATCGCGCTGGCCCGGGCAGCGAGCCGGCACGGCGGTTTCTACGCCACACACCTGCGGGACGAAGGCGTGCGCATGGACGAGGCGATCAACGAGGCGCTCGAGATCGCGGAGGCAGCCGACATCCCGGTGGAGATATGGCACCTCAAGCGTGCCGGACAGGAGAGCCACGGCACCATGCCGCGCATCCTGGCCAAGCTCGACTCCGCGCGCGCCGCCGGGATCGACATCACCGCCGACGTATACCCCTACCCCGCCTCGGCGACATCCCTGGATGCGAGCATTCCCCAGTGGGCGCACGAGGGGGGCGACTCGGCGATGATCGAGCGGCTCGAGGATCCGGACCAGCGCCAGCGCATCCGGGCGGACATCCTCAACCCGCCCGGAGGGGTCGAGAGCTTCTTCCGCGGCGCCGGCGGAGCGAGCGGGGTTCTGGTCGCCGGCGTGATGGCCGACTCACTCAAGTACCTGGAGGGCAAGACGATCGCCGAGATCGCAGTGGAGTGGGGCGTGGACCCGCTCGACGCGGCGTTCGACCTCATCATCAAGGACAACGGGCACACGGGCGCGATCTACTTCAGCATGAACGAGTGGGACGTCCGGTCCGCCATCGGACACTGGTGGGTCAGCTTCTGCACCGACTTCGGGGCGGTGGCCACCGATGGCATACTCTCGGAGGACAAGGTCCACCCCAGAGTGTACGGCAGCTTCCCGCGCATCCTGGGGCGTTACGTGCGCGAGCGCGGGATACTCTCGCTGGAGCAGGCGATCCGCAAGATGACATCGCAGCCCGCCCAGCGAGCCGGACTGTTCGAGCGCGGCATCCTGCGCCCCGGCCTGGCCGCCGACATCGTCGTGTTCGACGCGGCGACCATCATGGACCGCGCCACATTCCAGGATCCGCACCAGTACTCGGAGGGCATGAAGTGGGTCGTGGTGAACGGGAAGGTCGTCCTCGATGAGGGCGAACTGACCCGTGAAAGGCCCGGCCGCGGGCTCAGAGGACCGGGTTGGATCGGGGAGTGATCGAGCGACAGTGGAACGGAGCTCGGTCGTGGACGGCAGTTGTCCGATCGTCGGTTGCTGTAAACTGATAGCTGCGGCAGCCGGTGGGCGGATCTACCCGGTGAGGTCGCCCATTGCCCGGACGATCCACCACGCCCCGATCGCCAGGCTCGCGGCGGCCGTCCCGACGGCGACGGCGCGCGCCATGGTGGCCGAGGAAGCGGCGCGCGCGGCGGCCACGGCGGCGAGAGCCGAGTAGGTTCCCATGGCGAGCACCGTGCCGAGCCCGAACGCGGCGAGGTAGCCGAGCGCTCCCCACTTGGTGGGCATGAGGGTCACGGGAACGAGGGCCACTACGGGAGCCGTCCCGGCGAGGCCGTGGATCGCCCCGACGATGGTCGAGAGGTGCCTGTGTCGCCGTGCTGGATCGCGGTGCCCGTGGCTGTGGGGATGTTGCTTCGGGGCATGCGTGTGCAGGTGAGCGTGCCCCCCGTGGTCGTGCGGCGCGTGCACATGAAGGCGGCGGGAGGCCAAGGCCGCCCAGACGCCGAGGAGCACGAGCATCACACCGACTCCGAGCTCGGCCCATCCAGTCACGGACTGGGGCACGGAGATGCCCGAAAGGATGAGAGCGCCGCCCACGAGCAGGACTACGAGCGAATGCCCCAGGCCCCAGAGCACGCCGAAGGAGACTGCCGAACGCAAGTTGGGGCGGTTGCCGATGAAGGCGCTCACCGCCACCATATGATCGACCTCGAGCGCGTGTGCGATCCCGAGCGCTAAGGCAGTAGCGTATGCGATCCACATGGCGCGTATTATAGCGACTTGAACAGGAGCACGAATGTCTGAGGCCCCGCGCGACAAGCGACCGCGCATCCGGCTCACGACGCTGTCACACGGCGCCGGTTGAGCCTGCAAGCTCAGCTCGTCTGAGCTGGCGCAGGTCCTGCGTCACCTGCCCCCAGTCGAGGATTCGCGCGTCCTGGTGGCCGCGTTGAGCCGCGACGATGCGGCGGTCTTCCAGGCATCGGAGGGCCGCGCGATCGTGGCGACGGTGGACTTCTTCACGCCCATCGTGGACGACGCGTACAGCTTCGGCGCCATCGCCGCCGCCAACGCCCTGAGCGATCTCTACGCGATGGGCGCGACGCCCCTGTTCGTGCTCAACCTGGTGGCGTGGCCCCGCGACGAGGCGATGTTGGAGCTGCTGGGCGAGACGGTGCGCGGCGGTGTGGACAAGGTGAAGGAGGCCGGTGCGTTCGTGCTCGGGGGCCACTCGATCGACGACAGGGAGCCCAAGTTCGGGATGGTCGCGATCGGCGAGGTCCACCCGGACCGCGTGATCACCAACGTCGGCGCTCGGCCCGGAGACCGCCTCGTGCTGACAAAGCCGATCGGAACGGGTATCCTGAGCACCGCGCTCAAGCAGGGAGCGGTCACCGAGCAGGAGATGGAACCGGCCATTCGCTCCATGGCCACGCTGAACGCCGGCGGGATGGCCGCGATGCGCGATGCGGGCGACGCCGTGCACGCCGCTACCGACGTCACGGGGTTCGGCCTCATGGGCCACCTCCACACGCTGATCGCCGCGAGCGGCGTGGGAGCCCGGGTCTTCTCTCGCGCCGTCCCCCTGTTCCCGCTCGCAGCCGAACGGGCGGCGGCCGGATCCGTGCCCGGCGGCACCGAACGTAACCTCGCGGAGGCGGGCGAGTACACCGAGTGGCAGTCGGGAGTGGACAGCGCCACGCGCACCTTGCTATGCGACGCGCAGACCTCGGGGGGCCTCCTCATCGCGGTGGCGCCGGAGGGACTCGATGGGCTGCTCGGCGCACTCGAGGCCGGCCGCACTCCAGCGGCCGCAGTGATAGGGGAGATAACCGACGCGGCGAAGCCCGCTATCGAGGTGACCGACACCGATGCCTAGAAAGCCGCTTCAGCTCGCGGTCGTTCACGCGGACGAGAGCTGTCTCCGCAACGGGCAGGATGGTCCCAGCCCCGGTGGGGCCGGATCGTTGATCGAAGTGCGCTCGCGCAAGCTCATCGTGCGGCGGGACGTGTTCATCTCCTCACCCGACACGACCAACAACCGGATGGCGCTCTCGGGAGCGGTGGCGACGTTTGCGCTGCTCTCGCAGAAGGGCAACCGTTTCCAGGTCGTGTACGTTTCCGACTCCGAGTACCTGGTCAAGGGAATGCGCGAGTGGATCCCCGGCTGGCAGGCGCGCGGCTGGCGGCGCAAGGGCGGCGAGATCCAGAATCTCGAGCTGTGGCAGAAGCTGCTGCAGGCAGTCAAGGGACACGAACCGCAGTGGGAGTGGGTGCGTGGGCACGGCGGTCATCCCAAGAACGAGTACGCCGACCACCTCGCGATGAGCAGCGCCCGCGAGCAAGTGCACTCCCAGGGAGCGGTGCCGTCACGTCTTCTCGAATGGCTCGAGGAGCGTCGCTCCCATGGCAAGTTCACCGACTACGATCCCGATCGGGCGTTTGCCGAGCTGGAGTCCGAATTGAGTAGCCACGTATGAGCGCCTTCAAGGACGGTGTATCCGAGAACACGCATCCATTGAACGTCCTGTCCGATGGAGAGGAGCCGTCGCTCGACCGCATTCCCCTCTACGAGGTGTACATGCGGATGGCCGAGGAGCTGGCGAAGCGTTCGACCTGTGCGCGACTCCAGGTCGGCACCGTGATCACGGACGCCTGGCTTGAGAACGTGGTCGCGATCGGGTACAACGGAAACGCCAGGGGGCTGCCCAACCGCTGCGACTCGACCGTCCCCGGCAGTTGCGGATGCATCCACTCGGAGATCAACGCCCTGGTGAAGGCGCCCGGCGGCATACGCGACAAGGTGGTGTTCCTGACCGACAGTCCCTGTGTCGCCTGTGCAAAGGCCATGATCAACTCGGGCGTCACTCACGTCTTCTATCGCCGCAAGTACCGCGACCCCAGCGGGGTGGAGCTGCTCCAGCGAGTGGGCATCACTCCCGTGCACTACGACCGCTGGGTCGGCGAGTGGCGCTGAGGCACCCGGGAATGGATGACCTCGATCGGCTGTTCCGCTATCTGGTGAATCACCTGGCCAAGGATGCGCCCGAGCGTCTCACGTCGCCGTTCGAGGTGTCCGAGCTGTACCAGAACATCGTTCCCTACCGGGGCCACCGGCGCGCGCTCAAGTTCGAGTCCGTCGAGGACTACGATATGGCCGTGTTACGGCTGTTGTCGGGTGAGCGAGGCTACGCCTCGGTGGAGCCGCTCGACGTCCAGGAGGCGCTCGCGCTCGAAGCGGAATCGGTGAACCCAGACCCGGGTGCGTTCCGCGACTTCGCCGCCGCCACCGTCAAGCTGACCGCCAGAGGCGTCCGCTCCGTGCTGGACGAAGAGGTCGCTTACGCGCCGCCCGGCCATGCCCCGCGGAAGGACAGCAGATTCGCGCCGCCGGAGCCGGAGGTTGCAACCCCGGACGAGCTCTTCGCTCCACCTGAACCGGAAGCGCCGGCCGAGGGTGGATCCACGGAGCCGGAGGCGGTCGAGCCGCCCGACGGGCGGGGGCTCGTGTTCGAGGCGGTAGAGGCGACCTGCCCGCACTGCTACGTGGAGCTGCCCGGCGGGCGGCGAGTGGTCTATTGCCCATCCTGCGGCCGCCAGGTGGAGGAGGCGACCTGCCCCGCGTGCGGTGACGCTCTCGAGCCGGGCTGGCGCTTCTGCGTCACCTGCGGGCACTCGGTAACCGGGTAGCACCGATGGCGCGCAGTTTCTCCGTCGCCACCATTGGAGGGGACGGGATCGGCCCCGAGGTGATCGAGGCCGCGATCCCGGCCATCGAGCGCGCCGCCGCCTCGGGCGATGCCACGCTGGTGTGGGAGCACCTGCCGTACGGGGCGGACCACTTCCTGGCGACCGGGGAGACCCTGCCGGATGGCGCCTTCACCCACCTGCGCGACGACGTAGACGCCATCCTGATCGGCGCGCTGGGCGATCCGCGCGTTCCCGGCAACGAGCACGCGCGCGATATCCTGCTCGGGCTGCGCCTGAAACTCGACCTGTACGTAAACTTCCGGCCCACGCGGACGCTGCACCCCGATCTCTGTCCGCTCAAGGGCGACCGCCCGATCGATTTCGTGATCTTCCGCGAGAACACGGAGGGGTTCTACCTCGGGCGCGGCGACAGCAGCCGCGAGGGCACAGCCGAAGAGGAGCAGATCGCGCACGAGGTGCACACCGCGCCGAAAGTGTCGCGCATCCTCCGCGCCGCTTTCGAGTGGGCGCGCGCCAACGGCAGGACGCGCATCACGATGAGCGACAAGTCGAACGCCGTGCCGATGCACCGGCTGTGGCGGCGCCTGTTCGACGAAGTGGGCGCCGACTTCCCCGAGATCGCGCGGGAGCACCGCTACGTGGACGTGCTGGCGATGGAACTCGTACAGGCGCCGGAGCGGTTCCAAGTCATCGTGACGAACAACCTCTTCGGCGACATCCTATCCGACCTGGGCGCCGGGCTCGTGGGCGGGCTCGGCCTCGCGGCCAGCGCTAACCTCCATCCCGGACGGGCGGGCCTGTTCGAGCCGGTGCACGGGTCGGCTCCGCCGCTCGCCGGAAAGGGAGTCGCCAATCCCATGGCGGCGATCCTGGCGGGCGCTCTGATGCTGGAGAGCCTCGGGCTGGACGACGCCGCCCGCTCGGTGGAAGCCGCAGTGCGCGATGCCCTGACCGAAGGCCAGACCACCCCTGACCTCGGCGGCAAGCGCTCGACTGAGGAGGTGGCACGGTGGATCGCGGAGCGCCTCCCATGAACATCGTCTTTCTTTCCGGCGTCCGCACGGGCTTCGGAAACTTCGGCGGAACGCTAAAGAGCCATTCCGCCACTCAACTCGGGGTGATCGCCAGCCGGCACGCCATTCAGCGCTCCGGCGTGGCGCCCGAGCTCGTGAACCACGTGGTGTTCGGAAACGCACAGCAGACATCGGCCGATGCCATCTACCTGGCGCGCCACGTGGCGCTGCAGACCGGCATTCCTGTCGAGGTCCCGGCAGTGACGGTGAACCGGCTGTGCGGCTCCGGGTTCGAGTCCATCGTCCAGGGTGCACAGCAGATCCTGCTCGACGAGTCGCGCGTGGTGCTCGCCGGCGGGACCGAGTCGATGAGCCAGGCGCCGCACGTGCTGCGCGGCGCTCGGTGGGGCTACCGGCTCGGGCCGGCTCCGCCGTTGGAGGATTCGCTGTGGGAGGCTCTTTCGGATCCGGAGTGTGGGCTCTCCATGGCAGAGACCGCCGAGAACCTGGCCGAGAAGTACGGGCTCTCGCGCCGGGAAGTGGACGAGTACGCGCTCCTCTCCCACCAGCGCACCAAGCAGGCATGGGACGAAGGAGTTTTCGATCCGGAAGTGATTCCCGTGCCCGTGAAGGACCGCCGCACGGGCCAGATCGTCGAATGGCGTGCCGACGAGCACATGCGCCCCGAATCCACCCTCGATGCATTGCTGGCCTTGCCGCCATATTTCAGGAAGGACGGCCTGGTGACGGCGGGCAACGCCTCGGGCATCTGTGACGGCGCCGCCGCCACCGTCGTGGCAGGCGAGGACTTCGCCGCCGAGCATGGGCTGGAACCGCTGGGCCGCCTGGTATCGTGGGGGTTCGTGGGCGTGGACCCCGCATACATGGGCATCGGCCCGGCCCCGGCCGCACGGAAGGCACTCGCCAAAGCGGGGATGAAGCTCGAAGATATGGATCTGGTCGAGGTCAACGAGGCCTTCGCACCGCAGTACGTGGCGGTCGAGAAGGAGCTCGGGCTCGACCGGGAGCGCACCAACGTGCACGGCGGCGCTATCGCCATCGGCCACCCGCTGGCGGCGAGCGGCGCACGCATTACCATCCACCTGCTACACGCCCTGCGGCGCGCCGGCATGCGGTACGGGCTCGGCTCGGCATGCATCGGCGGCGGGCAGGGCGCGGCGGTGATAGTCGAGGCTTTCTAGCACCATGAACGACCTCGTCCCTGGCACACGCATCGATCGGGCCGCGCTGGAGCGGATAATTCAGCGCGCGGCCGAGCTCCAGGCTGGAGAGCGGGACATCGGTGACGGGCTCACCGAGCGCGAGCTCATGCAGCTCGGCCAGGAGGTGGGCATCCCGGCGGGCCTGCTGCAGCAGGCGCTCATGGAGGAGCGCACCCGCGCCGTCGCAACGGTGGAGCCTGGCCTCGCCGGCTGGCTGGCTGGTCCGGCACGGATCGCGGCGCAGCGCACGATTCCGGGTGACTGCCGTCAGTTGCGCGACGCCCTCAACGGCTGGATGACCGAGGGCGAGCTGCTGTCGGTGAAGCGCCGCTATCCGGAGCAAACCTCGTGGGAGGCGCGTCAGGACATGTTCTCGTCCATCAAGCGGGGGCTTCAGGTGGGCGGACGCGCATACGAGCTGTCGCGCGCGAAGGAGATGACGGGCCAGGTAGTGCCACTGGAGGAGGGCCGCTGTCACGTCAGGCTGGTGGCGGACCTCTCGAACACCCGCAACAGCCACATCGCCGCCGCCGCGACGTTGGCCGGCCTCGGCACCGCGGCATCGGTCGTCGGCGCCACGCTCGGAGTGATGCTCCCCGTGGCCCTGCTGCCGGTCGTTCTCGGCTCGCTGCTGGGCTTCGTGGCGGCACGCCGGCGCCGCTCCCAGTTGGAGCGAGTGCAGGTCGCGATGGAGCAGGTGATCGACCGCCTCGAGCACGGAGAGATAGGCGCCAAACCAAAGCTGCACGCGCCGCGCCCGAGCGCGTTCATGCGCATTGCCGACGAGATCAAGAAGTCCCTGGGCGCGTGAGCACACGCTGCCCCCACCCACCGTCACTGAACCGGGACCCTGACGATGCTACCTGATTCGGCCGTGCAATGGCATGCGGCGCTCAACGATCTGCCGTCGATCCTGTTCGTCCTCGCCGTGGCTTTCGAGATCGCCGGCGACATCACCAAGCGTGACTCGTTGCGCGCCACGGGCTTCTGGATGCTGGTGGTGGGCGCCGCGGGAGCCCTTCTCGCCGTGTTCTCGGGTCTGATCGCCGAGGAGGCACTCGAGCATGGCGGGAGCGTCCATCTCGTCATGGAGCGCCACGAGACGCTGGCCATAACGTTCACAGTGGCGTTCGTGATCCTCGCTGCCTGGAGCATCTGGCGCCGCCGCGGCATGACCGGCAAGGAGAGGCCCCTTTACCTGACGCTCGCGGCGCTGTGTGCGCTGGGGATCATCTGGACCGCACATGTGGGCGGCACGATCGTCTTCGGCTACGGCGGCGGCGTTCCGACCCAGGTGCTGGAAGGCGCGCTGGCCGAGCGAACGATGGCGCACGAACACGAGCCGGGAGAGGGGCAGGGAGATGAGGAAGCAGACAGCACGGCCACGACCGAAGCGGACGATGACGACCGTCAGTAGTCGCCTGGTCGGCGCGGGGGCCGCACTCGCGGTCGCAGTCGCCGCGGCCTGCGCATCCGGAGGAGTGCGCCCATTCTTCCCACCGCTTCCAGGGGCGCTGTTGGACACGGTGATCGGGGACCCCGCGGACGTGATCACGGAGGTGGCTGTGCTGGTCGCGGCAGAGGGTCTCGCCATCCGGTGGAACAGTCCCGCAGAGGGGTACCTCGAGACCGAGTGGTACGATGTGGTGGCGCGGCGGCCCGGAGGTGAGAACTCGCTCCAGCCCGAGAACGTCATCAAGTTGCGGTTCTTCTCCGACCCCGTGAGGCAGGGCGAGACACGGCTGGCATCGGAGGCCGTAACCCGACTCACCGTCGACCCGTCGATGCCTTCCAGGGAATCCGAGGTCATCGTGCCGCCGGGACACCCCGGTGAGCAGATCCTGCGCCGAGTGATCGCCGGAGTCAGGTCTCGCTTTGGCACACCGCCCCCGTGATCGATACGGTGCGATCGGACGTGCCGCCCCGCTGGCTCCGGGGAAGCCCGGCTCCGGCGTCCCGCGACCGATGACGACGGCCGCCAACGACCGCGCGTTTTGCGACGCGATGCTCCCCAAGGTGTCGCGCACATTCGCGATCTGTGTCCGTCTCCTCCCACGCGACCTCGAACACCCCGTCCTGATTGCGTATCTGCTGTGTCGCATCGCGGACACGATCGAGGACTCGACGACGCTGGCCGCCGCCGAGCAGGACCGGTTATTCACCCATTTCAGTAGCTGCCTCGACGATGGCGGACCGGATGCCGAGCTGCTGCGGGAGGCGTTCGCAGACGCCGGCACCGATGAGGAGCTGCTCGCGCGACAGGCCGAGACAGTGCTGCGCGAGTTCCGCGCCCTGCCGTCAGAGCAGCAGAACGCGGTCCGCCCCTGGGTGCAGGAGATGTGCGCCGGGATGGCGGAGTTCGCCCGCAGGGCCGAGGACGGACCGGGAGCCCACCTCGAGGCGCTGGGCACCGTAGAGGAACTCGACCGCTACTGCTACTACGTGGCCGGAACCGTGGGTCACCTGCTCACGGAGCTGTTTGCGCTGCACGGTGGCACGGCCGGGGGCGAGCGCCACGATCGGCTGCGCGCCCTCTCGACGAGTTTCGGACTCGGTCTGCAGCTCACCAACATCATCAAGGACGTGGCCGATGACCGGGCGCGCGGCTGGAGCTTCGTGCCGCGCCAGCTCTGCGAGGTCGCCGGCATCCGCCCGGAGGATATGCAGGACGAGCGCTTCAGCGAGGCCGGGCGCCGCGTGATGCTGCTGCTGATCGACAAGGCCAAGAGACACCTCGACGACGCGCTCGAATACACCACCACGCTGCCGCGCGCGGAGTACGGCATCCGGCTGTTCTGCCTCACGTCCCTCTACTTCGCCGTGCGGACGCTGCATCTCGCGGAGCGGGATCACCGGCTGCTCGACCCGCACCACAAGGTGAAGATCACCCGCGGCCAGGTCTATCGCACGATCGTGGCTACCCGTCTCGTGGCGCCGAGCAATCTGCTGGTCCGGACCTACTTCCGCCGCCTGGCGGGCGCCGGATGGGATGAGCGGTACGCGGAGGCGCCGGACTGATGGCCCAGCATCCGCAGCCGCCAAAGGCCTTCCGCGGCCGCTGGCTCACCGATCCGGCGGCGCGCGCCGCCTACAGCGAGGGCGCCGGTCCCTATCGCGTCGTCCCCGCTGCCGTCGCGATCCCCGCGGACCGGGACGACCTGCCGCGGCTGCTCGAGCACGCGGGCGACGAAGGGCTCGCGCTGGTGCCCCGCGCGGCCGGGAGCGGCATGCCGGGCGGGAACGTGGGAAGCGGCATCATGCTCGACCTGCAGCAGCTGGACCGCCCGTTGGCGGTCAGCGAGCGCGGCGTCGCGACGGTCGGAGCCGCGGTGACGTGGCAGGCACTGGACGAGGCGGCCGCGGCCCAGGAAATGCGGCTGCCGCCCGATCCGTCGAGCGGGGCGTTCTGCACGATCGGCGGCATGGTCGCGACCAACGCCGCCGGCGCCCGCAGCGTCTGCTACGGCAGCATCCGGCGCTGGGTGCGCGGCCTGGAGTTGGTGACCACCAACGGGGAGTGCACGTGGCTGACCCGCGGCGCGCCTGGCAGCCCGGTCGCCTGCGCCGGCCGCACACCGGAGTTCGGCGCCGTACCACGGTGGGTAGAGCGCTTCGAGCGCGACGCGGCCGGTCCGATAAGAAGCGCGGCAGACCTGGTACGCCGACGCTTCCCCCGCACGCGGAAGAACTCAGCCGGCTATGCCCTGGACGCGTACCTCGACACCGGGGACCTGCTGGACCTGGTGATCGGTTCGGAGGGGACGCTCGGGGTGATCACCCGAGTCGAGTTGGAGCTCGACGTCCGTCCCGGCGCGGTGGCGGGCCTGCTGCTCGGCGTTGCCGACCTCGAGCAGCTGGGATCGCTCATCGAGCACCTGTTGCCGCTCGAGCCGGCCGCGCTGGAGCTGCTGGACCGAACGTACCTCGACCTGGCGGGGGAGCAGGCGCGGCTCCCGGACGATGCCGCCGCCGTGCTGCTGGTGGACTTCGAGAGCATCGACCCGGATGCGGTGCGCGGTACCGTCGAGGAGGCCGTTGCCGCGGCCCGCAGCCTCTCCTCGTTCGCCGAGAGAGCGCTGGACCCCGAGGAGCACGCCCGCCTCTGGGAGCTGCGCCACGCGGCGAGCCCGGTGCTCGCCGCGCTGCCCGACACCAAGCGCTCGCTCCAGATCATCGAGGACGGCTGCGTGCCGGTGCCGGCGCTCGGTGATTATCTGGCCGGCGTGCGCGCCGCCGCGCAGGCACTCGATATCCAGGTCGTGGCCTTCGGCCATGCCGGCGACGGCCACCTCCACGTCAACGCCCTGGTGGACACGACCGAGCCGGACTTCGAGGCGCGCCTCGCAACCCTGTTCGATCGAGTGACCGATCTCGTGATCACGCTCGGCGGCACTCCAAGCGGCGAGCACGGAGATGGCCGGCTGCGGGCCGGCGCGCTCGAGCGAGTGTACGGAGCGGAGATCATCGAGCTGTTCCACCACGTGAAGCAGGCGTTCGACCCGCAGGGAGTGATGAACCCGGGAGTGATCATCCCCGAGCCGGGCGCCCGACCACTCGACCACCTGAAGGTCGGCGGCGACGCGGCCGCCATTCCGGAGACGCTGGCCCGCGGGCTGCGCGATATCGAACGCACGGGCGGATGGGGTGTGTCGAGGCTGGAGTTGCTTGGCGGCGGGGAATCGCCGTAAATAAGAGGACGCCACTGGCAAAATGCGAGAGTATCTCGACCTCCTGCAGCACATCCTCGACAACGGCGCCCGGAAGCGGGACCGTACCGGCACCGGCACGCTCAGCGTGTTCGGCTACCAGATGCGGTTCGACCTGAATGCCGGCTTCCCGCTGCTCACGACGAAGAAGCTGCACCTCAAGTCGATCGCCTACGAGCTACTGTGGTTCCTGAAGGGCGACACCAACGTTCGATACCTCAACGAACACGGAGTGAGGATCTGGGACGAGTGGGCCGATGAGGACGGCAACCTCGGGCCGATCTACGGAGCCCAGTGGCGCTCCTGGCCGACGCCGGACGGGGGACAGGTGGACCAGATCAGCCGTCTCGTGGACTTGATCCGCGACGATCCCGACTCCCGTCGCATGATGGTGTGCGCCTGGAACGTCGGTGAGTTGTCGCGCATGGCCCTGCCCCCATGTCACGTCCTGTTCCAGTTCTACGTGGCTGACGGGAGGCTCTCGTGCCAGCTCTACCAGCGAAGCGCTGACACCTTCCTCGGCGTGCCCTTCAACATCGCCTCCTACTCGCTGCTCACCATGATGGTGGCCCAAGTCACCGGCCTGGGACTCGGTGAGTTCGTCCACACCTTCGGTGACGCACACCTCTACAGCAACCATCTGGAGCAGGCCAGGCTCCAGTTGAGCAGGGAGCCGCGCGCCCTGCCAAGCCTGCGTCTCAACCCCGACGTGTCCTCGCTGTTCGGCTTCGCATACGAGGACTTCACGCTCGAGGGTTACGACCCCCACCCCCACATCCCCGGAAAGGTCGCGGTTTGATCGTCTCCCTCATCGCCGCCATGGCGGAGAACCGCGTGATCGGGCGCGACGACGCCCTGCCCTGGCGTCTGCCCTCCGACATGAAGCACTTCAAGGAGCTCACGATCGGCCACACGGTGATCATGGGGCGGAAGACCTATGACTCGATGGGCCGGCCGCTCGTGGAGCGCCGCAACGTCGTCATCAGCCGCGATCCGGGCCTCACGTACGACGGCGCCGAGGTCGTGTCGAGCCTCGACGACGCGCTCGGCCTCGCTGCGGGAGAGGACGAGGTCTTCGTGGCCGGCGGCGCCGAGATCTACCGCCTCGCCCTGCCTCGAGCCGACCGCATCTACCTGACCGTGGTCCACACCGCGGTGGAGGGCGACACCCACTTCCCGGAGTTCGACCTGGAGGAGTGGCAGCTGGCCGAGGACGTGCGCCACGAATCCGACGAGCGCCACCACTACGGATTCAGCTTTCGGCTCTACCACCGCCGTGAGGACGCTACCGAGTAAAAAATCGCGCGCCCGACCGCTCGCGACACTCTCACGCGTGTGACCCGCGACACATCGTGTCGTGCCGAACTCCCCAAGTTCGAAAAAAGTGAAAAAAGAGTATTGCATATCTCAACGGCATTTCGTATCGTGTTGTCCAACAACGAGTTCGTTCGGAGTTCAATGCGCATAGGGCTCGCGTACAATCAACGGCCAAGCGACGCCACGTGGAGTGGTGGTGCCGGTGGTCGAACCTCCCCCGAGCCGTCCGCACCAATCGACGAATACGTCGAGTGGGACGATCCGGAAACGATCGAGGCGGTGGGGAAAGCCCTGCGTGTCTTCGGAGACGTCGTCTACCTCGAGGCCATCGACGACTTCCCGACCCGCCTGCGCGACGCGAAAGTCGATTTCCTCTTCAACATGGCCGAGGGCATGAGCGGGCCGAATCGCGAATCGCACGTGCCGGCCATCGCGGAGTTTCTCGAAGTTCCCTACCTCGGCAGCGACCCGCTCTCGCTGGCGCTCGCGCTCCACAAGGGCCGCGCCAAGGAGGTCTTCGTCCAGCGTGGCGTGCCCACCGCGCCTGCGGTGCTGGTGGAGTCGGACGCAGACCTGGAGCGACTGAACGGCGCGACCACGTATCCGCTGTTCCTGAAGCCGATCTGGGAGGGCTCCTCTAAAGGAATAGCGGAAGCGAGCCACGTGACGTCGCCTGCCGAGGCGCAGGAGCGGGCCCGGCATTTGCTCGCGACGTACCGCCAGCCAGTCCTGGCCGAGTCGTTCCTCCCGGGCGACGAGTTCACCGCCGCGGTGCTCGGCCACGGCAAGGAGGCGGCCACGCTGCCGCTCATCCGCTACAAGTTCCACACGCTGCCGGAAGGATCGCTCCCCATCATGGGGTACGAGGCAAAGTGGCTGTGGGACCAGCCCGACACCGAGTTCGACATCCTCGAGTGTCCGGCACGGATCTCCGAGGAGCTGGCGGCGGCCCTGCGCGATGCCGCGCTCGGCGCGTATCGCGCTCTGGGGTGCCGCGACTGGGCGCGGGTCGATCTCCGCCTCGACGCCGACGGCAAGCCACAAGTGCTGGAGGTGAATCCCCTACCCGGTATCATGCCCGATCCGGGGGCGCACAGCTGCCTCCCCATGGCAGCCAGCGCGCTCGGGATGAGCTACGACGAGCTGATTCAGGGCGTAACCCGCATCGCGTGGCGGCGCGCCACGGGGAGCGAGCTCCAGTGAGAATCGTCGTGCTGTACGACGGCGGAGCGGACGACTGGAGTCCCGAGGACGTCCAGTCGGTTCTCGAGCCGGTGCGCGAGGTCAGCGCCGCCTTGCAGGCCGCCGGTCACGAGGTCGCGAAAGTGCCGGTGCACAGGAACCTCGAGTGGTTCGACCGCATCCGCAGCGGCGTGGACCTCGTGTTCAACCTGTGCGAGGGAGTCGGCGGCACCAGCCAGTGGGAGTACAAGGTCGCGTCGGCCGTAGAGTTGGCCGGGATACCGTACACGGGCGGGTCGGCATGGATGATGACCGTCTGCCATCGCAAGCCGCTGCTCAATGCCGTGCTGCAGGCGGCGGGCCTCCCGATTCCACGTTGGCACGTTCCGGACCACGAGCCGGTGCCGGAGGACTTTCCGCTGCCGGCCATCGTGAAACCGGCCGAGGAGGACGCGAGCGTCGGCATCGAGCAGTCGTCGATCGTCACGACTCGGGAGCAATTGGTGGAGCGGGTGGCGTGTCACGCCGATGACTACGGCAGCGTCATCGTGCAGCAGTACATCGCGGGCCGCGAGATCGCCGTGGCGTTCGTGGGCGATACTGTGCTGCCGCTCTCCGAGATCGATTTCGGGCGCATGCCCAAGGACGCGTGGCGCATCGTGTCGTTCGACGCCAAATGGACCCCAGAGAGCCCGGAGTACTCCGGCACGCAGCCGGTGTGCCCCGCCCAGGTCGATCAGCCGCTGGCCAAGCGCATCGTGGAGGTGTCCCGGGCGGCGTGGAGGGCCGTGGAGGGTTGCGGCTACGGACGCGTGGACCTGCGGGTGGACGCCCAGGGCCGGCCCTGGATCCTCGAGGTCAATCCGAGTCCCGACATCACGAGCGACGCGGGTCTGGTGAACATGTCCCGCGCGTATGGATGGTCATACGAGCAGCTGGTGTCGCGCATCGTGGAAGTGGCGCTCGCCGAGGCAGAGGAGCCGCCGGCCAGCCCGGTCATGGCTGGGAGCGCAGGGGATCAGGTCGCATGAGCGCGCGCGCTTCCACTGTCACGCTGCGCGCGCCGCGCGCCGCCGACCGGACCCGGGTGGCCAAGATGGTCGAGGCCACCGGAGTGTTCCGTCCGGACGAGGTGGACGTGGCGCTGGAGGTGTTCGACGACGCGGTCGCTCAGCCCGGAGTGGACTACCACGCGCTGGGGGCCTACGACGACGACCGCCTCGTGGGATACACCTGCTACGGGCCCACCCCCTGCACCGTTCACACGTGGGACCTGTACTGGATCGTGGTCGATCCGGCGGCACAGCGGCTGGGTGTGGGCCAGAGTCTGATGGCGGCGACCGAGGATGCGATTCGGGACCGCGGCGGTCGCCTGGTCGTGGTCGAGACGTCGTCCCGCGCCGACTACGGCCCGACGCGCGCCTTCTACGAGGCGCTGCGCTACGGCCGCGCCGCGCACATCCCGGAGTATTACGCTCCGGCAGACGACCTGATCGTCTTTGCCAAGCAATTGGCTCCTCCCACAGCGGAGACAGCGCCCTATGGCTGAATGGCAAAAGCTCCTCCACGAGCGCACCGTGCGCTCCGTGAAGCAGCTCGTCGACAGGTTCGGACCGGAGCACTTCCCCGAGCCGGAACGGCTGCAGGAGGCCATCGACAACTTCGAGCTGCGGATCTCACCGGCGATGCTCGACCTCATCGAAGAGCCCGGCGATCGGATCTGGAAGCAGTGCGTGCCCGACCTGCAGGAGCTCGAGGTAGTGGATGGGGTGCTCGACAGCCTCAACGAGGAGGCCGACAGCCCGGTGCCCAACATCACGCACCGCTACCCGAATCGGGCGCTCTTCCTGGTCAGCCCCGTGTGCGCCGCCTACTGCCGGTTCTGCACGCGACGCAGGAAGGTCGGAGATCCCGACAAGATCAAGATGTCCGAGCTGGAGAGCGCTTTCCGCTACCTGGAGGAGCACGAGGAGATTCAGGACGTCATCCTCTCCGGCGGCGACCCATTGCTGCTCTCGGACCGGCGGCTCGATCTGATCCTGGGCAGGCTCCGCAAGATCCAGCACCTGGAGATCATCCGGATCGGGAGTCGGATCCCGTCTCAACTGCCGGAGCGGATCACTCCCCAGCTGTGCAAGGTGCTCAAGAAGCACCACCCGCTCTACATCAACACGCACTTCAATCACCCGGCCGAGCTCACACCCGCCGCGGTCGAGGCGCTGGGCATGCTGGCGGACGCCGGCGTGCCGCTCGGCTGTCAGACGGTGCTGCTCGAGGGCGTCAACGACGACGTCGAGATCATGCGAGAGCTGATGCGGAAGCTCATCGCCGCTCGCGTCCGGCCCTATTACCTCTATATGTGCGACAACGTGGCGGGGGTGGAGCACTTCAAGACCAACGTCGAGAAGGGCCTGGAGATCATTGACGGCCTGCGTGGATGGACCAGCGGCCTCGCCGTGCCCCACTTCGCCATCGACGCGCCCGGCGGCGGCGGCAAGGTGCCCCTGCTTCCGCAGT
Source organism: Gemmatimonadales bacterium (assembly GCA_030601605.1). Lineage (GTDB taxonomy): Bacteria > Gemmatimonadota > Gemmatimonadetes > Gemmatimonadales > GWC2-71-9 > WVYX01. The sequence continues at coordinate 19,555 of JAUVTI010000002.1, read as the reverse complement.
ACGTCGAGGAGATCACCGAGGACGAAGTCGTGCTGCGCAATTACCGCGGTGAGCGCTATGTGTGGCCTCAGCCGCGCAAAGGTACACTGGCAGCCGTGGGCGTACACGAGCCGGAGTATGGAATGTTGCCGACGTTGGACTCCGCGAGCCGGCCGGCGCGCCCCAAGCGCTCGCGCAACGGCGGCAAGCGCACCACAAAGAAGAAGCGGGCCTAGGGGGATGCCCCCAGGCCCGCTGTCCAAAGGCCGGCCCGGCCTGGCGCCGGCCTACTTCTTTTCCTCCTCCTTTTCCTTCTCGCGCTCCTCGCGCACCTTCTCCGCCGCCTCGGGCGGCACGGGCTGGTAGCTGGAGAACTCCCAGTGGAACGTGCCACGTCCGTGCGTCATCGAGTGAAGCTGCGTCGAGTAGCGGTACATCTCCGACTCGGGCACGTAGGCCTTCACCTTGGTGAGCCGCTTGTCCGGCTCGCTTCCCAGGATCTGCCCGCGTCGGGATGACAGGTCGCCCATCACCTCGCCGAGGTTCTCGTCGGGCGCCCACACTTCTACCTCGAGGATCGGCTCCAGCAGAATCGGCTTGGCGCTCTTCGCCACGTTCCTGAAGGCCAGGATGCCGGCCATCTTGAACGCCTGCTCGCTCGAGTCGACGTCGTGATACGACCCGTCGTAGCACTCCGCCTTGAAGTCGACCACCGGGAATCCCGCAATCACTCCACGCGCGGCGGCCTCCTGAATCCCCTTGTTCACCGCCGGGATGTACTTGCCGGGAATCACACCGCCCTTGATCTTGTTGTCGAACTCGTATCCCTCACCGCGCGGCAGCGGTGAGATACGGATCCAGCAGTCGCCGAACTGCCCGCGCCCGCCGGTCTGCTTCCGGTGGCGGCCCTGACCCTCGCCCTTCTTCTTGAACGTCTCGCGGTAGGCGACCCGCGGCTTTCCGAGTTCGGCATGCACTCCGAACTTCCGCGCGAGCCGCCCCACGATGATCTCGAGGTGCCGCTCGCCCCGCCCGCTGATCAACGTCTGTGACAGCTCCGCGTTGTACTCGTGCTGGAAAGTGGGATCCTCCTCATGGAGTTTCTGCAGTCCGGTGGAGAGCTTGTCCTCCTCGCCGCGCTGCTTGACCTGCACCGAGAGTACCGTGAGCGGCTCCGGGAACGGGATCTTGGGTAGCACCACCTGCCGGCCCTGCGTGGACAGGGTGTCGTTGGTGTGCGTGTCCTTGAGCTTCGCCACCACCCCGATGTCGCCCACGTGCAGCATCGGCACTTCGCTGCGGTCCTTCCCCTGCGCGATCGAGAGATGGTTGAGCTTCTCCGAGGAGCTGCGCGGCGCGTTGTAGACTTCGGTCCCGTTCGAGACGCTGCCCGAGTGGACCCGGAAGAATGTCACGTCGCCGACGTGCGGCTCCGATACGGTCTTGAAGACCTGCGCCACGAACGGAGTGTCGTCCGACGGCTCGAGCTCGACGGGCTCGGCATTGCCCCACACCTCGCCGACCGCGGGCGGGTGCTCGGTCGGAGCAGGCACCAGCTCGACGAGCTTCGTGAGCAGCGCCCGGGTCCCGTAGGTGAGGTGTCCCGATCCGCACAGCAGCGGGCAGATCTCGCCCGCGGCCACGCCCTGCTTCATCGCGGCGATGGCCTCGTCACGAGAGATCTCCTCGCCGCCCAGGTAGCGCTCCAGGAGATCGTCGCTCGTCGTGGCGATGGTCTCCATCATCTCCTGGAAGTAGGTCTCGAAGCGCCCCTCGTACTCGGGTGGGATGTCCACTTCCTCGTATGCGCCCTTGGTGGTGCCCTTCTTGTACATATGGCACTTCTTCGAGAACAGATTGATGATCCCGTGGAAGTCGGGACCCTCACCCACCGGGATCTCGATGGGGACGACCTTGGACGTCAGGTGCTCCTTGATGTCCCGATAGACCTTCTCGAAGTCTGCGTGCTCCTTGTCCAGGAGCGACATGAAGAAGAGCCGGGGGATTCCCCGCTGCTCGGCGAAGTCCCACACCTTCTCGGTGCCGACCTCGACTCCCGCCGCCGCACTCACCACCAGCAACGCCGCGTCCGCGGCGTAGATCCCAGCCATGGCGTCCCCGACGAAATCGAGGTAACCAGGGGTGTCAATGAGGTTGATCTTGACCTTGTTCCACTCAGCGTGGGCGAGGGCGAGGCTGATGGAGTACTGCCGGTCGATTTCGTCTGGGGTGTAGTCGGTGAGCGCAGTTCCGTCTTCTACCCTTCCGTGTCGTGTGCTGCTTCCTGCCACGAACGCGAGTGCATCTACAAGGCTGGTCTTCCCGCTCGCGCCGTGGCCCACGACAGCCACGTTCCGGATCGCATCTCCTGTATATACCCGCACGGCGCCACCTCCTTCTTGTGAGGATTCGGAACATGACCCAGGGCCCAGGAGGCCGCAAGCCCAGGCGAAATCCGGTACCTTGGGACCCATGGAAATCAGGAACGCCAACTGCATCGTGACCGGCGCGACCGAGGGCATCGGCCGCGCCATAGCCTTCGAGCTGGGGGCGAGGGGCGCCCAACTCGCAGTATGCGCCCGCACTCCGGCGCGGTTGGAGACGCTGTTCGGCGAGCTCGAGGAGCGCGGCATAGCAGCCGTGGGCGGTCCTTGTGACGTGGCCGACGAGGCCGGCGTGGCCGCGTTCGCAGCCATGGTCGGGGAGCGCATGGGACCGGTGGACGTGCTCGTCAACAACGCCGGCCTGGCCCACTTCGTACCGGTGGCAGAGATGAGCGTCGAACAGTTCGACGAGACGATGGCCGTCAACGTCCGCGGGATCTTCCTGATGACGAGGGTATTCCTGCCCGGAATGCTGGAGCGTGGCAGCGGGCACATCATCAACATCGCCAGCCTCGCCGGGCGGAATCCCGTCCCCGGCGGAGCCGCCTACGCGGCGTCGAAGCACGCCGTACTGGGGTTCTCCAAGTCCTTGTTTGGGGAAGTGCGCGAGCGCGGCATCCGGGTGGTGGCGATCTGCCCCGGATCGGTCGTGACGCCCTTCTTCGACAAGTCGGGCGCGGCGATCGAGAACCCGGAGCGCAAGCTGCAGCCGGAGGACGTGGCCGCTACGGTCGTCGCGGCGCTGGAGCTGCCGGACAGGGCCCTGGTATCGGAGCTCGATATCCGACCGACGAACCCGTAGGGGTCAGGCGACCCACACGGTCTTGATGTTCACGAACTCCCGGATCCCGAACGCCGCCAGCTCCCGGCCGTAGCCCGAGTCCTTGATGCCGCCGAACGGCAGCCTCGGGTCGGACTTCACGAACGAGTTCACGAAGCAGGCCCCCGCCTCGAGCTCCTCGGCCGCGATGCGCTCACCTCGAGCCGCGTCCCGCGTGAACACCGCCGCGCCCAACCCGAACGCGCTGTCGTTCGCAATGCGGACCGCGTCCGCCTCGTCCTCGGCCGCAATGATCGCCGCGACCGGGCCGAACATCTCCTCGTCGTACGCCGGCATGCCCGGCTCCACGTCGGCGAGCACGGTGGGAGGGTAGAAGGCTCCCGGCCCGGCCTGTACCTCTCCACCGAGCAGCAGCCGCGCACCCCGCTCGATCGAGCGTACCACCTGCTGGTGCAGCTCGTCTCGCAGATCCCAGCGGGCTTGCGGCCCCACGTCTACCCCCTCCACCATCGGATCGCCCATCGTCCTGGCCCGCATCTTCTCGACGTACAACGCCTCGAACTCCCGGCGCACCGGCTCGACAACGATGAAACGCTTGGCCGCGATGCAGCTCTGGCCGCTGTTGATGAGGCGCGAGGCCACACAGGTATCGGCCGCCGCGTCCAGATCGGCGTCCTCCAGTATCACATAGGGATCGCTGCCGCCGAGTTCCAGCACGGTCTTCTTGAGCGCCGCCCCCGCCGCGGCGGCCACCGCCTGCCCGGCCGGGCCGCTCCCGGTCAGCGTAACGGCCCTGACCTGGGGGGCCGAGATCACCTCGCCCACGCGAGACGAGCCGATGACAAGCGTGCGGAAGAGATCCTCGGGGAAGCCCGCGTCGTGAAACACCGACTCGATCGCCAGAGCGCACCCCATCACGTTGGAAGAGTGCTTGAGCAGCCCCGCGTTGCCCGCCATCAATCCAGGCGCGGCAAACCGGAAGACCTGCCACAGCGGGAAGTTCCAGGGCATGACCGCGAGCACCACGCCAAGCGGCTGGAAGGCGACGAAGCTCCTCGAGGCGTCGGTGGGGATCTCCTCGGGGGCGAGGAAGGCGTTCGCGTTCTCGGCGTAGTATTCGCACACCCAGGCGCATTTCTCGACCTCCGCCCGGCCCTGTGGGAGCGGCTTCCCCATCTCCTCAGCCATGAGAATGGCGTAGCGCTTGGACCGCTCTCTCAGCACCGCCGCGGCGCGGCGCATCAGGGACGCGCGGTCCTCGAAACTCACCCGCCGCCACTCCCTGAACGCCTCATCCGCCCGCTCGAGGATGGCCCTCAATTCCTCCGGCGAGGTCTCCTCGTAGCTCGCGATTTTCTCACCCGTCGTCGGATTGGTCGATTCGATCGCCATCGTCGCCTCCTCCTCCGCCGCACGTACGCCTCACACGCCTGCCCCCGTCCAATATACGCCTGCGCTTTGCGCCCCGGCTGCATCGAGCACAGGTTCATAGCCATGACGATCTTTCGTGACGGACTGCTCGAGGGCCAAGTCGCTCTCATCACCGGCGGCGGCAGCGGCATCGGATTCGGAATCGCGGGCGAGTTGGCTCGTTATGGGGCCCGGGTCGCCATCGCGGGCCGCAAGCCCAAGCGCCTCGAATCCGCGGTCGGCCGGCTCGAGGAGCAGGGCGCCCGCGCGCTCGCCGTGAAGGTGAACGTGCGCAACCCCGAGTCGGTGCGCGCCATGGTCGAGCGCACAGTGGAGGAGTTCGGGCGGATGGACGTGCTGGTGAACAACGCCGCCGGGAACTTCTACGCGCCTTCCGCTGATCTCTCACAAAACGGGTGGCGCGCAGTAGTGGAGACGGATCTGTACGGGACGTTCTTCTGCTCGCAGGCGGCCTACCCGGTGATGTCCGGGCAGGAGGGCGGCCGCATCATCTCGATCTCGATGACACTGCACTACCGCGGCTGGCCCCAGATGGCACACGCCACGGCGGCCAAGGCCGGGATCGACGCGCTCACCAAGACGCTGGCCGTCGAGTGGGCCCCGGACAACATCACGGTGAACGCGATCGCGCCCGGACCGATCCCCACCGAGGGCGCGACCAAGGCCTTTGCGATGGGGGACGCCGGCACGGCCGCCATCGACGAGAAGATGCGGCGCCTCATCCCGCTGGGCCGGTGGGGCGGCGTGGACGACATCGGAAATCTCGTGGTGTACCTGGCGAGCCCCGCGGGCGCGTGGGTCACCGGCGCCATAATCGTGGTGGACGGCGGCAGCTCGTTGGCAAGGACCTGAGATCGGCTGGAGCGACAATGGACCCGACTGCGGACCTCCCCAAGCTGACCGAGGGTCAGCTCGCAAAGTTCCAGGATGAGTGGAATGCCCACCCCGGGATGCGGCACATGGGAGTGCGGCTCGATTTCTCTACGCCCGGAGTGGTACGGGCGCTCGTGGACCCGGTCCGCGGGTTCCACCGGGGCGGAATGGGGACCGACGCCGTGAACGGTGCCGTGATCGCTGGGGTCTTCGATCTCGTGATCGGGTTCTCCGGCTACGTCCACACCGGGGGCGGTCGCGTGGGCGTGGCACAGCTCTCGATGCAGTACATACGTCCCGTAGTCGGTGACCGCTTCCAAGTCGAAGGCCGGGTCGTGCGGTCGGGGAAGACCATGATCTTCGCGACCGCACAGCTCGAGGACGAGCGCGGGTCCGTGTGCGCGAGGTGCGACGGAATAGTCTCCGCGCGGGGCGGAGAGATGCCGGCGCCACCAGCATTCTGACGTTGGCGAACCCGGGTGTCCTGCTGCTGGCCGCGCACTTCGGTGCGTCGCTCATGCTGGCGGCATACGGACTGCACCGCCTGCATCTGGCGCTCCGCTACCTGAGGCACGTACGTCGTCGCCCTGCCGGAGAGATCCCGGCGCGGAGCCGGTTGCCGTCGGTCACGGTCCAGATCCCGCTCTACAACGAGCGCTACGTAGCCGAGCGAGCCGTGTTGGCTGCGGGCGAGCTCGACTATCCGCCGGACCGGCTCGAGATCCAGGTCCTGGATGACTCCACGGACGAGACCTGTGAGGTCGTCGCCCGAGTGGTCCAGCTGCTATCCACGCGCGGAGTCCACGCGGTGCACATCCGGCGCGCGCACCGTACCGGCTACAAGGCCGGGGCTCTCGCAGAAGGCCTCCGCCGGGCGAGCGGCGAGTTGATAGCCATCTTCGACGCCGACTTCGTTCCACAGCCGGACTTTCTGCTCCGGGTCGTGGGAGAGTTCGGCGACCCGTCGGTGGGGCTCGTGCAGGCGCGCTGGGGACACCTCAATGGGGCGACATCGCTGCTCACCAGGGTGCAGGCCCTGCAGCTAGACGCCCACTTCACCGGGGAGCACGGTGCCCGAGCCGCCACGGGATGCTTCCTCAACTTCAACGGCACCGCGGGAGTGTGGCGCCGCGAGGCCATCGAGGCCGGCGGCGGGTGGTCGGCCGACACGCTCACCGAGGATCTCGACCTCTCGTATCGTGCGCAGCTCGCCGGATGGCGGTTCGTGTACCGGGACGACGTCGCGGTGCCCGCGGAGCTGCCGGTGGAGGTCGCCGCGTACCGCATGCAGCAGCAACGGTGGGCGCAGGGCGGAGTGCGGACCGCGGTGAAGCTGCTGCCCTCGATCGCTCGGTCGGGTATCCCGGGTCGTACCAAGCGCGAGGCCTTTTGGCACCTCACGGGTCACTTCACCTATCCCGTGTTCGTGGCGCTCGCGCTCACGAGCCTCGGCGCCGGATGGCTGATGGAGCCGCTCCACAAGAGCTGGGTGCTGGCGGCGGATGGCGCGCTGCTCGCCTTTGCCGGGCTGGCGCTCGCCGTGCTCTACGGAGTCGCAGCCCGGGCGGGGGGCGGGGCGGGTTGGTGGCGCAGGCTGGTACTCGTGCCCATCATCATGGTCTTGGGAGCAGGGATCGCGCTGGGCCAGACCGCGGCCGTGGCGCGCGGTCTCGCGCGAAGGCCCACCCCGTTCCGGCGCACGCCCAAGTACCGCCTGGGAAGCGTGCCCGATGCGTCGTGGCGCTCGACGGCCTACCGGCTCGTCACCGCGAGGAGCGCACTGCTGGAGTGCGCCATCGGTGTAGCGGTCCTGGCCGCCTCCGTGGCCGCCGTTCTGTCGAACGCAGCCTCTCCCACCGGCTCGGCGATCATGTGCGGCCTCGGGTTCGCCTCGGTCGGCGGCGGATCCCTGCTGCAACAGCGGCCGTAGCGAACCCCACCGGCAAGTACCGGGTGCGGCCGACCCCGATGACCATTGCGGAGGAGCGGTGGACGATCTCCTGATCGGGCTGGCGAGCATCATAGTCCTGGGTATCGGCGCCCAGTGGCTGGCGTGGCGCCTGCGGCTGCCGGCGATCCTGCTCCTGCTGGTGGTGGGATTCATGGCAGGGCCGGTGTTCGGGTTCCTGAACCCCGAGGCCCTGTTCGGCAACATGCTGTTCCCGATCGTCTCCCTCTCGGTAGCGGTGATTCTGTTCGAGGGCGGGTTGAGCCTCGACATCTCCGAGCTCTCCGACATCGGCCGCGTGTTCCGGAACCTGATGCTGATCGGGGTGCCGGTTACCTGGGTGCTGGCGACAGCGTTTGCCTACCTGCTGCCCGGCCTCGAGCTGGAGATCGCCATCCTGTTCGGCGCGATTCTCGTGGTGACCGGTCCCACCGTGATCATCCCACTGCTGCGGCACATCCGACCCAACGCGCGCGTGGGCTCGGCGGTCAAGTGGGAAGGGATAGTGAACGACCCCATCGGAGCGATCCTCGGCGTGCTCGTGTTCGAGGCGATAATAGTCGTCGGCGGACTCGAGCAGGGCGCTGCGGCGGCCGGGCTGGGGATCCTCGAGGCCGCAGTAACCGGTGGACTGCTGGGACTCGCCGGGGCCGGGGTCGTCGTGCTGCTGCTCAAGCGGTACTGGATTCCCGATTACCTGCAGAGCCCCGTTGCGCTGGCCCTGGTGATGGTCGTGTTCACCGCATCCAACTGGGTCCGGCCCGAGTCCGGCCTGCTCGCCGTCACCGTGATGGGCGCCGCGCTGGCGAGCCAGAACTACGTGCCCGTGCGCCACATCGTGGAGTTCAAGGAGAATCTCCGCGTCCTGTTGATCTCGGCTCTATTCATCATTCTGTCGGCCAGCCTGCCGCTGCACCATCCGGACTACACCAACCCCGCGAGCATAGCCTTCCTCGCCGCACTGATCCTCGTGGTGCGCCCTGCTGCCGTCGCACTCTCCACCTGGGGCTCGGAGTTCGACTGGCGCGAGCGCGTATTCCTCGGTTTCATCGCGCCGCGTGGAATCGTCGCGGCGGCGGTCATATCGATCTTCGCGATCAAGCTGACCGAGCTCGGCAACACGGGTGCGGCGCGCCTCGTTCCGCTGATGTTCATGGTCATCGTAGGCACCGTCGCGGTGTACGGCATACTCACTCCCCTGCTGGCGCGCTGGCTGGGCGTCGCCACACCCAACCCGCAGGGGATGCTCCTCATCGGGGCGGCGCCCTGGGCGCGGGAGCTGGCCAAGACGCTGGATCAGCAGGGAGTGCAGGTGCTCCTGGCCGACTCCAACTGGGGCAACGTGGCGGCTGCGCGCCGCGCGGGCCTCAAGGCACACTACGCGAACGTACTAACCGACCGGGCCCTCGAGCAGCTGGAACTCGAGCTCGACGGGATCGGCCGCCTCCTGGCGCTCACACCGAACGACGAAGTGAACTCGCTCAGCACACTGCACTTCGCCGACATCTTCGACCGGTCACACCTGTATCAGTTGCCGCCGAGAGGCGCCGATCCGGAACAGAAGCAGAGTGAGATCCCGAAGCACCTGCGCGGCCGTTTCCTGTTCAGGTCGGATGCGACGCATGACTACCTGAGTCAGCGATTCGCCTCCGGCGCCGTGATCAAGGCCAACAAGCTCACCGCGGAGTTCGACTTCGATGCGTTCGTCGCACTCTACGGCGAGACCGCGATTCCGCTATTCGTGATCCGCGATTCCGGTGACGTACTGGTGTACACCGTGGTGAGCCCGCCCACTGCCAAGGTGGGAATGACGCTGATCAGTGTGGTGGATCCCAGGGACTAGCCATTGCGGAACATCCGGCTCCTGCCGGCCGTTACCCATCTGACCGTAGCGACTCTCCACACCTCTCTCTCCCCACCTCACGGACGCCGGTTCATGCCTGTTGCGACCTCCCGACCGCTCATCGTATTGCTGCTGGTTGGCCTGTCCCTGACCGCCACCGCCCGCGCCCAATTCGGCGACGGCTGGGACACCGACTTCTCTCGCCACACCGTGCCGCTCGAGGAGATCGTCTCGGGCGGGCCGCCCAAGGACGGCATTCCCGCAATCGACGAGCCGAGGTTCATATCCATACGCGAGGCGGATCGCTGGCTGGAGGATCGCGAACCGGTCGTGGTGATCGCAATCGGCGACGAGGCCAAGGCCTACCCCCTGCAGATCCTCATCTGGCACGAGATCGTGAACGACGCAGTGGGAGACGTGCCGGTCTCGGTCACCTACTGTCCGTTGTGCAATACGGCGCTCGCCTTCGACCGGCGCTTCGACGGCCAGGTGCTCGACTTCGGCACCACCGGCCGCCTAAGGCATTCCGACCTCGTGATGTACGACCGTCAGACGGAGACGTGGTGGCAGCAGGCGACCGGAGAGGGGATCGTGGGACTGTACGCCGGCGAGCAGCTCGTCTTCATCAGCGCTCCGCTCGTGAGCTGGGAGACGTTCAAGCAGGCATATCCGGACGGAGTGGTGCTTTCCCGGGAGACGGGACACAGCCGCCCCTACGGCGAGAACCCCTACCAGCGCTACGACGACCTCGGCGGGTCGCCCTGGGCACGCTTCTTCAGCGGAGAGCCCGACAGACGCTTGCCCCCCATGGAGCGCGTCGTGGCGCTGACCCTGGGTGAGGACACTCGCGCTTATCCGTTCGCCTCGCTGGAGGAGAAGCGCGCGGTGAACGACGAGGTGGACGACATCCCACTGGTCGTGCTCTGGGCTCCCGGAATGGCGAGCTCCGTGGACAGCCGCCGCATCGCCGAAGGCAGGGACGTGGGAGCGAGCGGTGTGTTCAGCCGTCGGGTGGGATCCCGCACGCTGACGTTCGAGCCCGCCGGCGACGGCTTGTTCCGTGACGAGCAGACCGGATCGACCTGGAACATCCTGGGCAGGGCGGTGCGGGGAGAGCTGGAAGGCACCGAGCTGGATCCGATCGCGTACGGAAACCACTTCTGGTTCGCGTGGGCGGTATTCAGGCCGGAAACCAAGATCGTGCGCTGATCAGTGGCCCATGTGCTCCATCGCTCCCCCCGAACCCTCCCGCAGGAGCTCGGCCTGAATGACGGCCTTTATTCCCGCAATCTGATCACCGCCGGCGAAGCCGATCCAGCGCTGCACCACGCGTCCCTCGCGATCCAGCAGCACGGTGAACGGCAGGCCCATGTAGTGGTACCGCCGCTGCAGCTTGCCGCGGCCCAGGAGCACCGGAAAGGTGAAGCCGCGTTCCTCGATGAACGCCCGAGCTTGGCCCGCGTCCACATCCTCATTCATCGTGAAGAACACGAAGTCGGGGTGCACGATCGACCGCTGCAGGCTGTCGAGTGCGGGCATCTCCACGCGGCACGGCGCACACCAGCTGGCCCAGAAGTTCACCAGGGCCACCTTGCCTTCGACATCGGCGAGGACCATCCGATCATCGCTGTCCAGGACCTCCAGCTCGAAGGCGGCGAAGGCCTCCCGCTCTGCCGGCGCCACTCCGGTCAGCAACCTGAACGAGTCGAGTAGATAGAGGCGGCCGGTTTCGTCCAGGGCCACGGTGGGCAGCGGTGTAGGCAGCCGTGCGGTCCGCTCCAGCACACCCGTGGCTGGATCGTAGACATCCACGCGGCTTTCCATGGTCGTGAATCCCGGCACGCTCAGCACGTAGAGCAGTCCGTCAGGTCCAAGCGAGAGGCCGAGGTTGACCGGCGCATAGTCGATGACCGGCCCGTCGGGGCCGATTTCGAAGCGCGGCTCGGGCCGCGCCTGTACCAACCCGCGGTGTGCCACCCACAGCGTGTCACCGCCACGTGAAAGTGCGATCACTTCGTCCCGAATGAAGGGAGCGAAGTAGACAGCATCGGGTCCGACCGCCACGTGCCCTGCATTGGCCAGCTCGGCCAGGAGCACGTGCTCGGGCAGCAGAATCGACGCGGTAGCCGTGGCATCGCCACCCGCTTCATCGACATGTACGAGCAGCGGCTCGTCACCACGCGCCAGTCTGTAGGAAAAGAATTCGGTAGAGCGGACCAACCAGGCTCCGCCCAGCGGGTCGGCGACCACGACCGTGTAATCGAACGGCCCGGCCACCGTCTGCTCGATGCCTCCGTCCGGGCCGGTGCGCAGCACCTGACCCTCTCCGTCTACGACCCACGCGCCACCGCCGGTCGCGGCCGCCACGCTGGCCGGCACGCGGCCCTCGAGGCGCAGGTTCACCCTATGAGGTATGAGCCGCGTGTCGAACCGTACGATGCCACCGGCCCCGTCCAGGACAACCGCGTCCCGGCCCTCGACCGGAGATGCGGCGCGTCCGTCGAACCACAGCAACCGGACGTCCCGCTCGGGGAACACGGTGTCCGGCCTGAGCAGCTCCGCGGCTTCCGCCTGATGGAGGTGCCGCACCGATCCCGCCATCGACTCGGCTGGGGCCACCCACGCCGGGTTGGGTTCGGCAAACGCCCCCCGCGCCGGGCCGCTCACGCCGCGCACCGCTGCCAGGGCAAGGCCCGCGGCCGCAGCCAACGCGGCCAGGGCGAGCACGGGCCGGGTCAGAACCCGGCCCGTGGTCCCGCCGAGGAGGGTCACGACCGCTTGACCTCCGTTATCTCGATTGCCAACGCTCCGCCAGCCTCATAGACCGTTCCCTTAACGGTCACCTGCTGCTCGGCGAACTCCTTGAGGACCTCGTTCTCACTGGCGCCCGGCATCGCTGCGCTGACAGGCACGACCAGCTTGCCGTCATTGGTCAGGATGGCCAGGGGCACTCCCTTGTCGGCGCAAACCTGTGCGCACATGCGGTGCATCTCGCCCGTGAGTCCGTGGCGGAACTTGCAGGAGAGGTCGATCACGGTGCCGGAGATCGTCGCCTCCTTTCCCTCTGGGGCGTGGGCCATGTCCATCTGGGCCTGCGCCACGGCCGGTGCCAGCGCCAGGAACGCGAAGACACCGATCCCAGCAATGATGCGTTTCACCATACTTCCTCCTACGATGGGTGGGGTGATCTGGTCAGCCGGGCCGTGCGGCCCGAACCGATGGCTCATCCGAAACACGAACCAGTTAACGGCAGCCGTCCCCGGAGTGTTCCCGGAACTGGGATGGGAACCTTCCCTAGCCGGGATCGGTTCCCGAATGACATGAGCCGCGTCTGTCCCCAGAGCCCCGCGCTTCGACGAGCCGTTTTCGCAACCGCGCTGGCGGGGGCGGCGTCGCTGCTCGCCGCATGTTCCGACTCGAATGCCTCGGATGCGCTGACGGACCCCACCGCGGGCGCCGCCTGTTCCATCCCGACGTCCCGCATCTTCGACGGCGGACCGGGACGTGACGGCATCCCCGCGCTAAACCTCCCCGAAGTGGTACCCGCAGGGGCAGCGAGCTTCTTTCGAGATGAAGACCGAGTGCTGGGGCTGGAGCTGAACGGAGCAGCGCGGGCCTATCCCCTGCTGGTCCTCTGGTGGCACGAGGTCGTGAACGACACGCTGGGTGGGGAACCGGTCCTCCTGAGCTACTGCCCGCTCACCGGATCAGGGATCGCCTTCGACCCGGTGCTGGACGGCGAGACGCGCAACTTCGGCGTCTCAGGCCTGCTGTTCGAGAACAACCTCATCATGTTCGACCGCCAGACCGAGAGCCTCTGGAACCAGCTCCTGCTCGGCGCCCAGTGCGGCCCCGACCGGGGGAAGGCGCTCGAGCGCCTACCGCTCGTCGAGACCACGTGGGGACAGTGGCGCAGCCTGCATCCCAACACCACGGTCGTGGACACCAGCACCGGGTTCGACCGCTCCTACGGCGCATACCCATACGGCACCTACGACCAGCCGGACAATCCCGTGACGCTGTTCCCGTCATCCACCTGGAGCGACGCGCGCCCGCCCAAGGAGCTGGTGCTGGGCATTCATGAAGGCGACTCCGCGGTAGCGTATCCCTTTGGCGTGCTCGCCGGGTTCGGTGCGGCCGTAGCGCTCAACGACAGCATCGCCGGGCGACCGATTCTGGTCACGTACCTGGACGGCACCCGCACGGCCCGGGCGTTCGACCGAACGCTGGGCGATACGGTCCTCACGTTCCGGCTGGTCGGAAACGGCCCGCAGCTGCAGGACGCCGAGACGGGCTCCACCTGGAACGCACTGGGCGAAGCTATCGCCGGCCCGCTCGCCGGGCGGCGTCTTTCCCCGCTCGTCGACGCCTACACCCTGTTCTGGTTCGCGTGGTCGGTGTACTACCCGGACAGCCGCCTGTTCGGGCAGTGATCCGGACGGCAGTGGCGGCGGCGTGCCTCACTCTGGTAGCGCTCCCCGCTCAGGCGCAGTGGACCCAGGGCGCCCCCGGGCGCGTGTGGGTGAAGGGCAGCTTCTTCCTGCAGCGGACGGGCGAGGAGTTCGACCAGGAGGGGAACCGCCGCGAGCGGATCGACGGGGGCGAGTCGGACAATCGGGCGATCTTCGCCGACGTCATAGTCGGGATCCTGCCAAGCCTCGACTTCTGGCTCCAGGTCCCGTACCTGGATCTCAGCTTCTCAAACGTGGTGGATACCGTGCGCAGTACCGGGATCGGCGACGTGCGGGCCTGGTTGCGCTGGCAGGTCCTGCACGGGTCCACAGCCCTGGCGCTGCGCGCCGGGGCCAAGGCGCCGTTCGGGTTCGCGCCGCTCGACGTGCAATTCGTCCCCATCGGAGAGGGACAGTGGGATCTCGATTTCTTCGGAGAAGTCGGCCACTCGTTCTGGCCCTTCCCCGCCTACTGGGAGCTCTGGCTCGGCTACAGGGTGCGGTTCGAGAACACGACCACGCGGAAGGATCCGGGCAACGAGTTCGTGTTCCTGACCGAGGCGGGCGTGAACCCGACCTCCCGCACGCTCGTCAAGGCGACACTGGACGGCTTGATCGGCGACAACTGGGTGGTGGAGGGAGTCGAGACGGCGTCCGCCCGGCGCATCATCACGCTGCAGCTGACGGGTGCCGCTCGTGCCGTGGGACCGCTGTGGCTCGAGGCGGGCGTGCGGCTGCCGCTGGCCGGGCGGAACTTCCCTGCGGGTCCGATCCTTCAGCTGGGTGCGAGCGCCAGGTTCTCAGAGGGGAGTTAGCGTTCCCGCCTCGCTGCCAGGTGGCGCAGTACCGCCTCGTGCGCCTCGCGCACCTGGCCCACCAGCTCTGCGGCCGCCGCAACATCTCCCTCGCGGGCGGCGGTCTCCATCTGCCCGAGGAGTGAACCGAGCTCCTCCGCCCTGATCGTCAGCGCGCTCGACTTGTACGCGTGGGCCGCCTGCCTTATCAGGGCGGGGTCGCCGCCGTCCGCCGCCGCCTCGATGGCGGCCATACGGCCGGGCGCATCCTCTCCGAACACCGTCAGCATGCGCGGGATCACCTCCTCGGCGCCCGCCTCGCGCATCATCTCCTCCAGCCCGTCGAGATCCAGTGGCGGCCGCGACGCCCTCTCCCGGTCCTCCTCATCGGACGCGATCCCCCATCCCTCCACCGCTGAGAGCAACTCGTACGGCTTGAACGGCTTCACCACGTAGCGGTCCATCCCGGCGCGGCGGCAGCGCTCGCGCTCCTCGCTGGTGGTGTGCGCGGTGACCGCCACGATCGGAATGTCCGCGAAAGCGGGATCGCTGCGAATCTCCTCCGTCGCGGACACACCGTCCAACTCGGGCATCTCGATGTCCATCAGCACCACGTCCACGCTGCCCCGCCGCACCGCCTCCACGGCCGCGCGCCCGTTGGCCACCACCCGCACGGTGTGACCCCTGCGGCGCAGCATCGCCGCAGCCACTTCCTGGTTTACCGGATTGTCCTCCGCGACGAGCACGTGCAGGCGCCTGCCGGCCTCCCCGCTGGAGTAGCGCGTGATGAGCCGCCCGTACCCCGCGGGTTCCCCGGCTCCGGTCACCAGGGCCGCCGCGGCCTCCAGCAGCTCCTCGCGGGCGGGGGGCTTGGGAAGGTAGGCCTCGATGCCCAGCTCGCGGCAGCGCTGAGCGTCCCCCCTCACGCCGGCCGAAGTGAGCATCATGATCCTGGTTTCCTCCAGCTTCGGATCCGCACGGATCTCCCGCGCGGTCTCGAAGCCGTCCTTGCCGGGCATGTACGCATCCACGATGGCGAGGGCGTAGCCCCGGCCCTCGGCCCTGGCGCCGCGCAGAGCCTCGAGGGCGGCGTCGGCATCCGCCACTTCGTCCGCTTCCATCTGTGCGCCGCCGAGCATCTCGCGCACGATTCTCCGGTGGGTGGGGTTGTCGTCCACGATGAGCGCGCGCGAACCCTTGAGCTTCCCGACGTCGCCGCAGAGGACCTCGGGCACCTGCGCCTCCACCGGAAGGGCCAGCGTGAAGGTGAACTCGCTCCCCTGCCCCTCGGTGCTGGACACCTCGATGTCGCCTCCCATGAGGCGCACAAGTCGGCGGCTGATGGGAAGGCCCAGGCCGGTGCCGCCGTAGCGCCGTGACGTGCTGACGTCGGCCTGCGTGAAATCCTGGAACACGAACTCCAGTTTCTCGCGGGCGATGCCGATCCCCGTGTCGCGCACCGTGAAGCGCACCGTAGCCCGATCGTCGCGCCGGCTCTCGAGGACCGCCGACACCACGACTTCACCCTCGTGGGTGAACTTGATGGCGTTGCCCACCAGATTCGTTATCACCTGCCTGAGGCGAGCCGGATCCCCCCGCACCAGTCGGGGGATGTCGGGGTGCACGTCGCACGCCAGCTCCACTCCCCTCTCGCTCGCGCCCGGCGCGAGGAGCCGCACGACCAGGCTCAGGAGCGACGGCAGGTCGAACGCGACCTCCTCCAGCTGCACCTGGCCGGCCTCGATCCGGGAGTAGTCGAGCACGTCGTTGATCACGACGAGCAGCGCCTCGGCGGCGCTACGCGCGAGCTCCGCGAGGCGACGCTCCTCGCTCCCCAGGTCGCTCTCGAGCAGGAGCTCGAGCATCCCGAGCACACCGTTCATCGGCGTGCGGATCTCGTGGCTCGTCGCGGCGAGGAACGCGCTCTTGGCCTCGGCCGTCCGCTCCGCTGCCTCGCGCGCCTGCTCGAGGTCCCTTCGGGCTGCCACTCTCTCCGATACGTCGCGCGCGATCCCCCTCGCCCCCACTACTTCGCCGCGCGAGTCGCGCACCGGCAGCGCCGCCACGCTGAGGTGCCGCTGCCGCCCGCTGGAGTCGCGATGCACCGTTTCGTAGTCGGTGGAGTCGCCGCCCTCCAGCACGTTCCTGAACGCCCTCAGATCCGCTTCCAGGTGCGAGGGGTCGACCCTCTCGGTGAACGGCTTGCCCAGCAGGTCCTGCGGCGCGACCCCGTAGATGCTGCGGCACGCCTCGTTGAGGAACGTCCAGCGCCCGTCCTCATCCGTCTGCCACACCAGATCGGACGCCGACTCCACCAACTCGCGGTACTGCTCCTCCGCCTCACGCAGCGCGCGCTCGATCTGCTTCTCGGCCGTGAGATCGTCGTACACCAGGAGCACCGCGCCGTGGGCCTCTTCCCCGGCGGAGGCCGCCGAGAGGCGAACCGGAATGAGCCGGCCATCGCGGTGCAGGCGCTCGACCTCAACGACCATCGGTCGGCCGCGGCGCACGGCCTGGTCCAGCTCGCGGGCGGCCTCCTGGTCCGGCTCGGGCACGAGCAGGTCGGTGAGGAACTCACCCAGTACCTCGTCCGTCTCATAACCGAACAGGCGCTCGAAGGCGGGGTTCACGCCGAGTACCCGTCCCTCTGTGCTGACCGCCGTGATGGCGTCGGGCGCGCTGTTCACCAGCGCGTCGAGAAACGTGCTGTCACGCGCCGCATCGGCCTCCCGCAGCGCGACCCGGGTCGCGGTCTGGAGGCGCTCCAGCAACGCCGCGTGCGAGCGCCGATAGAGCACGACCATCATTGTCGCATACGCCGCGATCAGCGCGACTGCGACGAGTTGGAACCGGCTCTGCCCGCTCACCACGACCGCCAGCCCCAACGGCACCAGCAGCACGCCGGCGAGTCCGTAGAAACTCCTGGGATCGCCTATGAGTGTGACGGTGGCCCCCCCCACGAGTCCCGCGAACACCACCATTAGGAGAGCCAGATACTGCGGCGGCAGGGCCGGCGCGATAATGACCGTCGCCGACGCCCAACCGAGACCGGTTGCCCAGACTGCCATGCGAATGGCGCGGGTCGTGAACTCCGGGCTCGAACCGATCGCAGACATGCGCCGCGCCACCACGGCGCGTGACGCGCCGGCCGCCGCCACGATGCCGGCCCACGGCAGCAGAACCTCGAGCGGGACCGCCTCCCAGGCGAGCGCAGTCACCACCAGGACGAGCACGAGGTGCGTGACGCCGGCGGCAGTGCTCTCGGCCACGAGCCGCGCCGTGAGCTCGACGCCGAGCTCGTCCTCAACACGCCGCGCCGCCGCGAACTCGCGTGTCTCCTCGCCCGGCGCCCAGGCGAGCAGCGAGGCCCGACTCCGCCTCCCGGCTGGCTCGGTCACAGCACGTCTCCCGTCAGTCCATCGCGAAGATAGGGAACTGCCCGTGTCCACCGCCACCCCCGGCCGCACTCCCCCTCGTCGCGCGTTCGATGCAGATTCATTGGCACCTTCCGACCGCCTGGACCCAAGGAGCGAAAGCTCCCGGATTGCTTCTCGGAGGATACATGAAGCGGACCCTGACTGCCTTCGCGCTCGCCATCCTCGTCACGCTGGGCATCACACCCGTCGCGGTGGCACAGGAAGTTCAATGCTCCCTGCCGGTGGCCCACACGGTCGACGTGGCGGACGACTACCACGGCACGTCTGTGGCCGACCCGTACCGCTGGCTCGAGGACCCCGACTCGCCGCAGTCACGCGCGTGGATCGAAGCGGAGAACTGCGTGACGTTTGCCTACCTCGAGTCCATCCCCGAGCGGGAGGCCCTCGAGGCGCGGCTCACCGAGCTGTGGGACTTCCCCCGTTACGGAGTCCCGTTCAGGGAGGGCAGCCGCTACTTCTTCTTCAAGAACGACGGACTCCAGAACCAGTCGGTGCTCTACAAGCAGGACGCGCTGGATGCCGCGGCCGCCGTGCTCCTCGACCCCAACACGTTCTCCGAGGACGGGACTGTATCGCTCGCCGGGCTCGCGTTCTCCGACGACGGTGAGACGGTCGCGTACGGTAAGGCCATCAGCGGTTCCGACTGGCGCGAGTTCTTCGTGCGCGACGTGGCGTCGGGCGACGACTATCCGGACCACCTGCGCTGGATCAAGTTCTCCGGCGCCTCCTGGACGCACGACCATGCGGGGTTCTTCTACAGCCGTTACGCCACGCCCGACGGCCCCGACACGCTGCGCTCCACCAACCTGAACCAGATGTTCTACTACCACCGGATCGGCACGGACCAGTCCGAAGACCGGCTCATCTACCAGCGGCCCGACCAGCCCGAGTGGGGCTTCAGCGGCAGCGTGACCGACGACGGCCGTTATCTGATAACGCACGCGTGGCACGGGACGGACGAGCGCAACAGGGTCTACTACATGGATCTGCTGTACCCGCGGGCGCCGAGCTTCGACGGCGCCATGGTTCAGCTGCTGGATGACTTCGACGCCAGCTACTCGTTCGTGGACAACGACGGGTCGGTCTTCTACTTCCACACGAACCTCGACGCCCCGCGTTACCGCCTCGTCGCCATCGACATCACGCGTCCCGAGAGAGAGCACTGGCGCGAGATCATCCCCGAGCAGGAGGACGTGCTCAACTGGGTGACCGTCGTGCACAACACGTTCGTGGCCAACTACCTGCACGACGCACACACGAAGGTCGCGCTGTACAAGATGGACGGCGCCCCGATCGGGGATCTCGAGCTGCCAACGCTTGGCAGTGTCTTCACCGTGACCGGCAAGCGCGAGGACGACGAGATGTTCTACAACTTCACGTCGTTCCTATACCCGCCCACGATCTTCCGGTACGATTTCCTCAGCGGCGCGACGACGGTGTTCAAGGCGCCCGAAGTCGATTTCGATCCCAGCAGCTACGAGACCACGCAGGTCTTCTACGAGAGCAAGGACGGTACGCGGGTCCCCATGTTCATCACGCACAGGAAGGGGATCGCGCTGGACGGCTCCAACCCCACCTACCTGTACGCATATGGCGGGTTCAACATCA
Organism: Gemmatimonadales bacterium; assembly: GCA_030601605.1. Lineage (GTDB taxonomy): Bacteria > Gemmatimonadota > Gemmatimonadetes > Gemmatimonadales > GWC2-71-9 > WVYX01. The sequence goes on along the minus strand of JAUVTI010000002.1, from coordinate 26 downwards.
GCATGCGTCCGAGCTTCTCCATCAGC
>JAUVTI010000045.1 GCA_030601605.1 Gemmatimonadales bacterium | reverse complement strand
CGAGCGCACGCTGTTCTTCGACTTCCTGCCCGTGGACCTGGGGACGATCCGCGGCTTCAAGACCCGGTTCCACCTCTACACGGTTCCAGGGCAGGTGTACTACAACGCCTCGCGCAAGCTGATCCTCAAGGGCGTCGATGGCGTGGTGTTCGTGGCGGACAGCCAGATCGAGCGCATGGAAGCGAACATCGAGTCCATGCAGAACCTGTACGACAACATGGCCGAGTACGGGTACGATCTGACCAAGATCCCGTTCATCATCCAGTACAACAAGCGTGATCTTCCCAATGCCGCGCCCATCAAGGACCTCCAGGCGCAGCTGAATCCGGGGTGGCCGGTCGAGGATCCGGCCAGGCAGAAGCCGACGCCCGATCCCTGGAACCAGGGCGAATTCATGATCCAGCAGGTGAACGGCACCTGGATCGAGCGCGCGCCGTACTTCGAGTCGGTGGCGCTCACCGGCGACGGAGTGTTCGATGCGCTCAAGGCCGTCGCCAAGCTGGTACTCAAGGCGATGAGCTAGAGGTCGGGCACATGTGGACCCTGCCCAACATCCTCACCATCGCGCGAATCGCGCTCGCGCCGGTCATCGCGCTGCTGCCGTTCATCGAGGGATGGGTTCCCAAGCTCATCGCGTTCGCGGTGTTCATTGTGGCCGCGGTCAGCGACATCTACGACGGCAAGCTGGCGCGCGAGCGCGGTGAGACGACCGACCTCGGCAAGCTGCTCGACCCCCTGGCTGACAAGCTCCTGCTGTTCGCCACCCTGATCCCGATCTACTGGATCACGCGCTATCCGATGGCGCAGTACGAGATACCCTGGTGGGGCAACCTCCCGCTGTGGGTTGCCATCCTGCTCATCGGACGCGAGGTGGCGATGACGGTGTTCCGCCAAGTCGCGAAGAAGCGCGGCGTGGTCATTGCGGCCGGCGGGGCGGGAAAGGCCAAGACCATCGTCCAGGACATCTTCATCGGTGCCACCATCCTGTGGTTCGCCTGGAAGGACATGGCTGCAGATTTCGGGTGGCGCCAGGGGTGGCTGGGCACGTGGTGGGAGCGACTGCACGGGGCCGTAGTGGCGATCACGCTGGCCATCGCCGTCCTGCTCACTGTCTACTCGCTGGGCGTATACATCTACCGGCACCGCTCGCTCTTCCGGGGGAGCCCGACCGCCTCCGGTGATGGAAGCTGAGCTGCTCACCGTAGGCACTGAGCTCCTACTCGGCTTCACCCTCGATACCAACGCTGCTGACATCGCCAGCGCCCTGTCCGGCGCAGGCGTCCGCGTGGTGCGCAAGACCACGGTGGGAGACGACCCGGAGGCAATTGCCGAGGCCGCGGGTGCGGCGCTGGAGCGCACCGGGCTCGTGGTTGTCACCGGCGGACTGGGACCAACCTCGGATGATGTGACGAAGCAGGCCGTCGCCCGGCTGTTCGACGCCCCGCTGGAGCTGAACGAGGACTACTTGGCCGAGCTCGAGCGGCGCTTTCGGGAGTACCGCCCGGATCGTCCCATGCCCCCCAGCAACCGGGGCCAGGCGGAGATCCCGCGCGGTGCGGTCGTGCTGCCCAACCGGCGAGGGACGGCGCCCGCGCTCTGGCTCGAGGGCGAGCCGGGCATCGCGGTGCTGCTGCCCGGCGTGCCGCACGAGATGAGGCCGCTGTTGGAGGAGGAGGTGGTCCCGCGGCTGCGAGAGCGCGTGGCGCGGCAGGACGGTGCGGTGCGGGTCAGCCGCTCGCGGACGCTGCGGACCACCGGGATCACCGAGTCCGGGCTTCAGGGCGCGCTGACGGAGCTGGAAGCGGGGCTCGACCCCGTCACGCTCGCCTATCTCCCCCAGGGGATCGGGGTGGACCTCAGGCTCACCGCATGGTCGCTGCCCGAGGCCGAGGCCGAGAGCGAGCTGGCGCGGGCGGGTGACCTCCTCATCCCGGCTCTCGGCGCCCACTACTACGGTGACGGCGACGCGGACCTCGCCGCTGTCGTGCTGGAGCGCCTGCGCCTGCGCGGGCGCGGGTGCGGGCTGGCGGTGGCCGAGTCCTGTACTGGTGGCCTCATCGGGGCGCGCCTCACGGCCGTTCCGGGGGCTTCGGACGTCTTTCTGGGAGGGGTGGTCTGCTATGCGGACGAGTCCAAGACGCGCGATCTGGACGTCCCGGAGGCGCTGCGCCACCAGCACGGGGCGGTGAGCGAGGCGGTGGCCCTCGCCATGGCGCGCGGGGTGGCCGGCCGGTTTGGCGCCGACGCGGCCGTGGCCGTCACGGGTGTCGCCGGCCCCGCCGGAGGGACGCCCGAGAGGCCCGTCGGAACCGTGTGGCTCGCGGCGCGGTTGGGCGGGGTGGAACGGGCGGTTCAGAGGCGCTTTCCCGGCGGCAGGAGAGAGGTGCGCCGGCACGCCGCCCAGGCAGCGCTGGATCTCTTGCGAAGGCTGGCGGACGAGGGGTAAGTAGCCGGCGTGTGCCGATTCGGCAGAGTTGGTTGGTACGCTTCTTGTTCTGAATGCTATCTTTTGGGGGCGCCGTCCGCGCCCCGCAACCGAGACACCGAACCCGAGAGTGTATGCCGAAACGGAAGAATACCGAGGCTGAGGATCTGGAGCCCGATGCGCCCGTGATGGCCGATGACGCTCCCCAAACGCCCCAGGGCGAGGTGGGAGGCGTGGACATGGTCGAGCTGCCCGAACAGGCGCTGGAGCGCGTAACGGTTGAGCTCGAGGAGCTGAACGACCGCTACCTGAGGTTGGCGGCGGATTTCGACAACTTCCGCAAGCGCATGACCAGGGAGCGCGCCCAGACGCGCGCCCAGGCCCAGGCGGACCTGATGCGGGACGTCCTGGAGGCCCTGGACGACCTGGAGCGCGTGACCAGCCACGAGGCGAGCCATGGCAACGTCCAGGAAGTGATCGCCGGCGTGGAGATGGTGGAGAGGAAGCTGATGAGCGAGCTCGAGCGCATGGGACTCGAGCGCGTGGGCGCACCGGGAGTCACGTTCGACCCCAACAACCACGAGGCGGTCGGTGCGCTGCCTGCGCCCTCGCCGGAACAGGATGGAACCGTCGCGGCCGTGCTGCAGCCGGGGTACCGGTTCGGAGGCATGCTGCTCAGGGCCGCACGCGTGCAGGTCTACGTCGCGATGGAACCCGCGGGGGAGGCGTAGAACCGAGTCATGCCGACGGCGAGGGACTACTACAAGGTTATCGGCGTATCTGACAAGGCGACGCCGGCGGAGATCAAGAAGTCGTACCGCAGGCTTGCCAAGCAGTACCATCCGGACGCCAATTCCGGCGACAAGCAGGCGGGAGAGCGCTTCAAGGAGATCTCCGAGGCGTATTCCGTCCTGAGCAACGAGAAGAAGCGCAAGCAGTACGACATGATGCGCAAGTATGGGGCGTTCGGCGGTGGGATGCCGGGTCGCGGCGCCCCCGCCGGTGGGGAGTCGGTGCGGTTCGAGGACATCGACTTCAGCGGCTTTCCGGGCTTCGGTGGATTGGGCGATCTCTTTTCCTCGATCTTTGGCAGGGGCAAGCGGGCCGAGGCGGCCGAGCCCATCGAGGTCGTGGTGGAGATCCCGTTCCGGGTCGCCGCGCTGGGCGGCAAGGTGCCCGTGACGGTGGGGGTGACCGAGGCCTGTCCCACCTGCGGTGGGTCGGGTGCGGCTCCGGGCGCTCAGCTCGACACCTGCCAGGAATGCGGTGGGCGGGGGACGGTCACGTTTGGGCAGGGCGGCTTTGCCGTGACCCGGCCCTGTCCGGTCTGCCGCGGCCGCGGGAAGAGCCCGAGCAAGGCGTGTGGAAAGTGCTCCGGACAGGGAGAGGTGTCAGTCGACAAGCGGCTCCTTGTCACGGTGCCCCCCGGTACCGACTCGGGCCACAGGGTGCGACTCAAGGGGCAGGGCCAACGCAGCCCCGACGGAGCTGCCCCGAGCGATCTCCTGGTCACGTTCCAGGTCCATTCGGATCGGTTCTTCAGGCGCGATGGCCTGGACATTCACTGCACTATCCCGGTGAACGTTGCGCAGGCCGCGCTGGGCACCAAGCTGAAGGTGCGCACGATCGGCGGACGCCAAGTCGTATTGAAGATCCCGGCGGGCACTCAGCCGGGACGCAAGTTCCGCATCAAGGGGCAGGGGGTCGAGAAGAACCGGCGACGCGGCGATCAGTTCGTGGAGATCGCGGTCACGGTTCCGGAGAAGCTGAGCAAAGAGCAGGAGCAGGCCCTCAAACAGTTCGCCGACGAAGCCGGCCTCAAGTACTAGCCCTCCGGCTCCCGCAGCCACCGCGCTGCGCTGTCCCGCTTCACCTCACCCATACGCTTGACCACGAAGGTGGCCGACCCGCCCTCCTCCAGGGAATACCGCACGACCTCGCCGTTGATGGGAGAGAGCGAGAAGGCGACGAACGACTGCTGCCCGGCTTCGGTTTCCTCGCCGGCCAGCACGTGGACCCGGCCCTGTCCATCCACCGCGATGTCGGTCACGTAGGCGCGCTCGTGCCACGGCCAGGGGAGCCGCCAGCGGATGTTCCCCCGCTCGTTGTAGAGGGTGACCGCCCTGTCGGGCACGGCGTGCAGCACGCCCCCCAGCGCCCCGAGCACCATGCCCGTGCGGGAGCTCTGCTCGACCAGGGCGAAGGTCTCGGCACTGTCCGGGCCGACCACAACCAGCCGGCCGTCGCGCGCCTCGACCACGATCCTGGCGTCGGGCAGCACTGCGAACTGGTGTGGCGCAGAAGCGTACTCGTCCACCGGGATCCACCGCTCGAACTCCCACAGTGGTGTGAAGACCGCGATGGTCGCGCGGCCCTCGTCGACGTCCGAAACGTACCAGCGACCGCCGCGCTCTTCGATGTGGCGCGGGCTGCGCAGCACGTTGAGGCCGCGGGCGTAGACGGCGCCGCTGCGGCGGTCGCGGACCGTGACTTCGGTGGTTCCCTGACGTGTGAAGGCGAGCAGCGTGTCGCCTGAAGCGGCCACTGCTCGCCCATCGATGAAGATCAGAGAGTTCGGCGGCCCCGGCGTGCTGCAGCTCGCCACGAGGGCCGCTGCGAGCACGCCGAGGGTACGCCAGGTCGTCATGCTATAAAGCGTACACCGGAATTTGGAGCACCGCCACCGCGGGTATGAGCAGATTGTCGAAATGCTCGAGCACGTGGCCGGCCGCCAAGAATATGTCTGCGAGGGCGTGCAGCTGCGCTTCAGTCAGCTCGTTGCCGTCGCGGTCGGTGAAGATCGGCTGCTCGGGGGTCCCCGATATGTCGATCAGGACGACGTCATTGTGCGACACGGTGCCCTCGAAGGTCTCCGCCGCGATGCTCACGTGCATCACGACCTCACTCGCGCCGTGGTTGACGGTGAGCGTGACGTCTGCCGTCTCAGGCTCCTCAGTGAGCACCATGACCAGGTGCACACCCGCCTGGTCGACGTCCACGTCGACGTCGTAGTCGACCGTGATCGTGCGGGCGGTATCGTCGAACGTCACGGACAGCAGGAAGTCGACCACCGTGGAACCGTCGGTCAGATATCCGTCAGCCGTGAACGTGATGCTGGTCGTGGTCACCTGCGCGCTGGCCAGATAATCCAGCACGGTGACCTCGTTGACCACCGCCAGGATTCCGACCGCGTCCATGGCCGGCGTGTCCTCGTCGGTGAGCTGGAGATAACCGATCTCTGTCATCGGCTCGATGATCTGATGCAGGATCGGGGCCACCGCGTAGAGCACGAGGCGCAGGCCGTTGGTCGGAGCCTGACCGTCCCGAGCAGGATCCACTTCGTACTGCTCGGTCAGGGGGTTGAAGACCATCGTCTTGCCCAGCAGGTCCGCCGGGAAGATCACTTTCGCGGGCCCATCAGGGCCGTCGTACTCCGCCCAGGTCCGGAACGCGTCGCGGCGCTTGTCGATCCAGTGGCGGTCATCCTCGCCCGTCTGCGGGTCGAACGGCACGGTTGCGGCGATCGGTGCGGCCGCGCAGGCGGGGAAGTACGCACCCATTACGGCCATGGAGCTGAGCGCCGGGTTCGCGCCCATTGCGCTGCCGATGTCGTCCGTCGTTTCGCTCGCGGTTACCGGATCGAACTCTCCGGTCGGACCGGTCGAGTCGCTGCAGCCGGCCAACCCAATTACGGCCGCGCAAGCGAGGGCCGTTCCGGTCAGCCAGAAGCGATGTCTACTGGGGTGGTTGCGCATCACGTGCTCCTTCGAAAGTGCCACAAAGGCGTGGTGGTTCCCGTTTCACTGACTGGCGAGCCAAAGTGTGACGTGGATCACGCACCGTGGCTGCCGTCCGGGGACAATGTATCCCACCCCATCTCACGCCTCTGTGACGCCCCCCACCCGGGAGACGTGTTGTTCGCACTCCCTTCGGAACACGCGGTGAATCAGCGCATGTCGGTGGACTGCCGGCCGCCGCGCAGCTCCTGCACGAGCCGCTCGTAGTCCCACTGGATGGCGTTCAGGAGCACGGCGGAGGTTGCGCACAGGAGCGCGAACACCGCCGCCAGGCCGGCGGCAAACCACAACACCGCCTCCAGCGAGAGCGCATTGTAGTTGAGCGCCATGAGCAGGAAGGCGCAGACCATGAGGTAGAGCGCGTAGCGCTGCATCCGGTGCGCCAGGACAGCCGGGGGGATTACGAACTTGAACGGAATCACGACTCCCGGCGCTGCTTCCACACTGGGCCTATCCATTGGCTGGCTCCTCTAACGGTGTCAGTCGAAGCTCAGAAAGCACCGGCGGGCGGTCGAGCCCCCGCTGGCGCCATCGCTTGCGGCAAGGTAGGCTGCGGGGTGTTATCGGACTGTGAGGAGGCGCACGATGTCGGTAGCCAGGCGCTGGACGTTCACGCTGGAAGCCGAGTTCGGCCATCGCAATATCTCGTCGGAGGTGGAGGCCCTCGTCAAGGAGGCCGGAATCGAGACCGGGAGCGTGACGGTGCACCTGACCGGCTCGACCGGGGCCATCACGACCATCGAGTACGAGCGGGGGGCGCTCCAGGACCTCCGCAGGGCGCTGGACCAAATCGCCCCGCCGACCCTGGACTATGAGCACAACGCGGCCTACGGTGACGGCAACGGGTTCTCCCACGTGCGCTCGGCGCTGATGGGCACTTCGATCTCGGTTCCGGTGATCGAGGGACAGCTGCAGCTGGGGACGTGGCAGGAGATACTGCTGCTGAACCTGGACAACCGGAAGCGGACCCGCGACGTGGTGGCGGTAGTAGTGGGTGAGTGACGGCTCGGGCCGGGAACGCGTTACCGGTCGCGCCGCGCCCGCACGTTCCACATCTCCACCCGACGGCTTCCGATGAAGGCATTGGCCGCCCACCCGGTGAGCCCGACGATTATCGACGCCAGGATGGCCGATCCCAGGCTCTCGAGGTGGAACGTGGGCATGAGCCATGAGACGAGCATGATCATCGTGCCGTTCACGACCAGCAGGAAGAGCCCCAGCGTCAGGAGCGTTATGGGGAACGTGAGAAAGACGACGACGGGACGCACGAACGCGTTTACGAGCCCCAGCAGGAATGCCGCCAGCCACAGGGAAGCCACTCCGTCGAAGCGGATGCCCTGAAGAACCGTATCGGCCATCCACAGGCCGAACGCCGTGATGAAGACCCGAGCCAGGAAGCCACGCATGTTCGTCAGTCCCTATCGGCGGGGCCGGGGGGAAAGTTTCACGCGAACTCGGCGTGGTCGACCATCCTCACCCCGTTGGCGAGCGTCTTGTGCACCGGGCAGCGCTCCACGATCTGGGCCAGGCGCTCGCGCTGCGCATCGTCGAAGTCCCCCGCGATCCGGACCCGGCTCGTGATCTGATCCAGGAAGCCCTTCTTGGGGTTCTCGCACTCCTCGCAGTCCTTGGCGTGCACCCGGCCGTACTCATAGGTGGCCGTGATCGACTTGAGCGGAATCTGCTTGTGCCGGCAGTAGAGGGCGAGCGTAACCAGGGTGCAGGCCGCGAGTGATCCGGTCAGGAGTTCGTACGGTGTCGGCCCGGTGTCGTTGCCGCCCACCTTCTCGGGTTCGTCAGCGCGCCACGTGTGGCGGCCGTTGGAGATCGTGACCTGGGTGCCGCTCGTCAGCTCGGCGGTGATGGTGGCCATTTCAGAGTACCGTGTCCAGGAAGTTGACGATCGCCGCGGCCGCCCGCTCCGCGTGCCGCTGCTGCAGGAACAGGTGGTCGGCCCCCGGGATCGCGGCGAACCAACGCGGTTGCCGGGCCGCCTCGAAGATCCGCTCGCCCTCCGCGATCTCCACGACGCGGTCCGCCGTGCCGTGCACCACGAGCAGGGGGCGCGCCAGCGCTGCGATGCGCTCGGGCGAGCCGTGGCGCTCGAGGTCGTGGAAGAAGTCCGCCGAGATTTGGAACGGCCGGCCGGCGATCTTGACCGTGATCCGGCCTGAAGAGATGGCCTGCTCGACGTCGTCCTCGGCAAACAGGTGCCGCACGTGCTCCGGCGTGAAGGGCGCCGCCACGGCCGTCACGGCTCGCACGCTCTCGACGTTGCCCGCTGCCAGCAGGGTCGCGGTGCCGCCCAGGGAGTGTCCCACCATGGCGCAGGGTCCCAAGCCCCTGTCCTCCATGTAGCGTGCGGCGGCCTCCAGGTCGCCCACGTTGGTGGTCACGCTGGTCTCGCCGAACTCGCCCTCGCTCTCGCCGAGGCCCGTGAAATCGAAGCGCAGCACAGCGTAGCCGCCGTCCTCGATGCCGGTGGCGAGGTTGCGGGTGACCTTGAGCGACTTGGAGCAGGTGAAGCAGTGAGCGAGGACCACGCCCGCTTTGGGGCGTCCGCCCGGCAGCTGCAGTGTGCCCGAGAGTTCGCCCGCCGTCCCCTCGAAGGTGACCTTCTCGTGGATGTGGGGCATCTACTCCCCGCTCAGGACCGGCAGCTTCTCCACGATCTTCTGGTGTGGTTCGACGCCGACCGTTTCGCGCAGGCCGCGGCCCACGACGGTCCAGATCCCGTCCACCTCCTCCTCCTTGAAGCCCGCGTTGAGCATGATGCGCCGCAGCGCCCGCGGCGTGGCCATCGCGAGCATCTCACCGGTCCAGCGCGCCGAGAGCGGCGCCTTCTGCATCCAGGCCCCGACGTCGGGGAACGCCGTAGCCACCTCGCCGAACGACTTGGCGTCCACGGCCATCCGAATGGCCATGAAGACCGCCCCGAGCCCATCCTTGGCCCGCTCCTCGCTCAGCCCCGCTTCGGTCACGACGCTCTGAACCAGATCCACCGCTCGCTCCTAGTTGATGACTCCCCCGCCCAGCAGCCGCTCGCCGTCGTACAGCGCGCCTGACTGCCCGGGGGTGATGGCGCGGACCGGCTCCGCCAGATCCAGGGCGAGCCGCTCTCCCGCGCCCTCTATCACACGGGCCGCGACCGGCCCCGCGCGGTAGCGCACCTGCACCTCGCACGTGTCGCCCGCCTGGAGCGGCTCGGCGAGCCAGTTCAATTCCTCCAACTCCACCCGGTGGCCGAACAGCTCGTCCGCGGTTCCGACCACGACCGCCCGCTCCTCGGGCTCGATACCTACAACATACATCGGGTGCGGGAAACCGCCCGGCAACCCCCGGCGCTGCCCGATCGTGTAGCGCGCGAAGCCCCGGTGCTCGCCGATCACCTCGCCCGCCGTGGTCCGGATGGGCCCCGGGCTCAGAGCGGGTGCGTCAGGGGGCAGGTGTTGCTCCAGAACGGCGGCGTAGTCCCCGTCGGGCACGAAGCAGATCTCCACTGACTCCGGCTTCTCCGCCGTGACCAGACCGAGTTGCCGCGCCATGGCGCGCGTCTCCTCCTTGGTGAGCTCGCCAACCGGGGTCAGCATTCGCTGCACCACTCCCGGATCGATGCCCCACATGAAGTACGTCTGGTCCTTGAGCCGGTCGCGGCCGCGATACATCGCTCCGTCGCGGACGATGGTGTAGTGGCCGGTGGCTATGTGGTCGCAGCCCAGGGCGTCGGCGTGCGCGAGCAGGTCGCGGAACTTGGTGAAGGTGTTGCACCGCACGCAGGGAATGGGCGTGCGCCCCGCCGCGTACTCTGATACGAAGTCCTCGATCACGAACTGGCGGAACCGATCCTCGAAGTCCAGCAGGTAGTGAGGGACGCCCAACCGCTCGGCCACCGCCTTGGCGTCGTTGATCGAGTCGAGGGAGCAGCAGGGCCTGTCGGCAACCGTGTCACCGTAGCAGAACAGCTTCATGGTGGCGCCGATCACCTCAAAGCCCTCTTCCACAAGCAGGGCCGTCGCCACCGAGCTGTCCACGCCGCCGGACATCGCGACCAGCACCTTGCCCCGGCTCACGTCTCGTCCCCCAGGCTGGCCACCAGGGTGCGTACCTGCTGCACCGCGTCCGGCAGCACTTCGAGAACCCGGTCGACGTCCCGGGCCGTGCTCCGGTGCGCGAACGAGAACCTGACCGACGCCGAAGCCAGCGCGTCGGACAGCCCCATTGCGGTCAGCACGTGCGACGGCGCGGTGGTCCCCGTGGCGCACGCCGAGCCGGCGGAGCATGCGATGCCGGCGAGGTCCAACTGCATCAGTAGCGCATTGCTGTCCGTGCCTGGAATCGCGACGCTGCTGACGTGCGGCGCTCTCTCACCCTCTACGCCGTTGACGTGCGCATCGGGAACGGACTCGATGATGCGCCGCTCCAGGTCGTCGCGCAGCTCGCGCGTGTGGCGCTCGGTCTCGGCGCGCTCGGCGCTCGCCAGCTCGACGGCCACCCCGAGTCCCACGGCCCCGGCCACGTTCTCCGTGCCGGGGCGCACGCCCTCCTGCTGTCCCCCGCCGTGGAGCAGGGGTTCGAGTGCCTGCTTGTCGCGCACGACCAGCGCACCGATTCCCTTGGGCGCCCCGATCTTGTGGCCCGAGAGCGTGAGCAGTGTGATCGGCGCGTCCGCCATGGTGCAGGGGATCTTGCCGAGGGCCTGAACCGCGTCGGTGTGAAACGGGATGTTGGCCGCGGCGGCAAGCTCCGCGAGCGCCGCGACGTCCTGCACCGCTCCCATCTCGTTGTTCACCCACATTACGCTGAGCAGTGCCACTCCCTGCTCGAGCGCAGCGTCCACGGCCCCGGGGTCCACCCGACCTGTCGTACTCACGGGGAGGAGGATCATCTCGCCGCCCAGCCGCTCTACCACCCTGGCGGCGTCCAGCACGGCCTTGTGCTCGATCGCGCTGACCGCGACCCGAAACGGACGGCCCGCAGAGCGCGCCGCCAGCGCGCCTCCCAGCACGGCCAGGTTGTCGGCCTCGGTGCCCCCGGAAGTGAATACGATCTGGTGCGGCTCAGCGGCAACGGCCGAGGCGATGCGCTCGCGCGCCTCTGCCAGCGCCGCGCGTGCGGGCCGCCCCGCCCAGTGTGCGGAGCTGGGGTTGCCGAACGTCTCGTCGGAGAGGAACGGCTCCATTGCCGCACGCACTTCGGGCCGCACGGGCGTGGTGGCCGCGTGGTCCAGATAGACGCGCTGGGAGGAGTCGCGGGTCGGATTCATCGAGATAGAAAGCTAGGAGACGACCGCAGGTCGAGGTAGGGCGGCGCCCTACATCGAGTCGACCCCCATCGACACGACGTCGTCCACCCGGACGGTTTCGTGCGTCATGTACGGCTCGCCGAACGCGGTACGGATCAGGCTGCCGTAGTGGGCGTTCTGGGTGCGGATCAGCGCGAACAGGTCCTCCCCCGTGGGAAAGATCTCGCCCGCCTTCTTGGCGCCCTCGAACTGCGACGCGAAGCAGCGGATC
>JAUVTI010000008.1 GCA_030601605.1 Gemmatimonadales bacterium | reverse complement strand
TTCTCACTCTCTTCCGCCGCCAGGCCCTTTCGGATCTCGCGCCACGCAGCGTCGCCGGTGAGCTTGAGCGGGCAGCGCATGACCGCCGCCCACAGTCCCTCATCGTCCAGCAGCTTCTTGGTCTGCTCCTCGGTGAGCTCGGCGGCGACGGCCTCCTCCGCGGCTGCCTGTTGCAGCGTGTCGACCCACTGGAGCCGCTTGCGCTGGTCCTCGTGCAGCAGGTGAAACGGGAACCACCGCTGGCGCAGCCCGCGCACTGAGTCGTTGAGGTGATCCTTGAGGGCGGCCAACACTGTGTAGCAGTCACGCAGGAACGGATCCCGGCGGACGCGGCCGCCCAGATCCGGGATCGAGTCTATGATGAGGCGGATGCGGGCGTGCCACTCCTTGGACACGTCGCCCAGCACCCCCTCCAGTTGCTCCAGCGCCTTGCTGTATGCCGAGTCGGTCACCGGCCCCCCGCGCCGCGGATCACTGGTTGTTCGAGTGCGCCCGCCAGGACTCGAACCTGGGACCCTCGGCTTAGAAGGCCGATGCTCTATCCACCTGAGCTACGGGCGCTTATCCCTCAGCGTTGCCAATCTATGACGGCGCTCGCGCTCCTCAAAGAGGTGCGCGTCAAAACAAAGACGCCCGGCGGGTGCCGGGCGTACGCTCTTCTCGGTCCAGACAACGGATTCAGTCGTCGAGGCCCAGGGCCACCCACAGTCCGTGGAGGTGCTGCTCCTTGGGGAGCTTGGGCGCCCTTCTGGTCTCGAGCTCGCTCTCGGTGTACTCGAGGGCCTCGGCCTCGACCCCGGAGGCGATCCTGAGCTCCTCCCGCTGCTCCTTCGTGAGGCGGATGATGAAGCGGCGCTTGGCCACCTCTTCCCTGGCGCGGGTCGCGAGGGTGCGGGTGCCTCCGCCCGCCTGCACCTTGCGGTGGATGCCCTGAAAAACGAGCACGATGACGCCGCCCATCACTCCTGCCACCAGCGATCCCAGCAGATTCTCCATTGTCGTACCCGACGCCGCGCGAGGTTGCCAGGAAATATACAGGCCGCGCTTGGGGACAGCCATCCGGTCGCCGGGTTCGGGACAAGAAAAGAGCCGACGCGCAGTCGGCCCTCTCGAGTCGGGGCGGCCGGATTCGAACCGGCGACTTCCTGCTCCCAAAGCAGGCGCGCTACCGGGCTGCGCTACGCCCCGAGGCGTGCAAAGTAACGCCTACAGGGGATTCTGCCTCAGCCACTCGGCGAACGCCCTGAACGCCCTGCCCCGGTGGCTCACGGCATGCTTCTCCTCCGCGGACGCGTCGCCGAAGCTCTTGTCCAGGTCGTCGGAGTGGAACAGGGGGTCGTAGCCGAAGCCGCCGGATCCCTTGGGCGTTTTCAGGATTATTCCGGTGCAGGTTCCCTCGAACGTGACGGCGGCGGCGTCGGGCCGGGGCACGAACGCCACCACGCAGCGGTAGCGTGCGCGGCGGCGCTCCTCGGGGAGTCCGTCCATGCGCTTGAGCAGTTCGTCGTTGTTGGCCTGGTCCTGCTCGTCCGGCGGCGCGTCCACCATCGCGAAGCGCCGCGACCTGACTCCCGGCAGGCCGCCCAGGGCGAAGACCTCGATTCCGGAGTCGTCGGCCGCGGCCGCTCCGCCGATCTGCTTCGCGAAGTACTGGGCCTTGCGCCGGGCGTTACCCTCGAAGGTCTCGGCGTGCTCCAGCAGCGCCTCCTCCCTGCTCTCCAGGATGCCGGTCTCGTCGAGGAAGCGCAGCACGTAGGGGAGGTCCTCGAGGATTACCCGTATCTCGCGCTTCTTCCCCTTGCTGCGCGTGGCGATCAACAGCTGCTTGCTCATTGCTCCAGGGCGCTACGCTGAGCTGCGAAGAGCTGCGCCAGGCCCGTGTCGGCAAGGTCCAGCAGCCGGTCCAGCGCCGCGCGATCGAACGGGGCTTGCTCCGCGGTTCCCTGCACCTCCACGTACTGATCCGGCTCCGCCATGACGATGTTCGCGTCCACGTCGGCCGCGGCGTCTTCCGCATAGGAGAGATCGAGCCGCGCCTCACCGTCCACGATCCCGACGGAGACAGCGGCCACGAGCCGCCCGAACGGGTTCGTCACGCCGGCGTTGTCCGCCAGCCAGACGCAGGCATCCGACACGGCCAGCGCCGCGCCGCTGATCGCGGCGGTCCTGGTACCCCCATCCGCCTGCAGCACGTCACAATCCACGGTGATCGTGTGCTCGCCGAAATCGAAGTCGGTGAGAGCGGCCCTGAGGCTGCGCCCGATCAGACGCTGGATCTCGGAGGTGCGGCCTCCCGCGCCACGTCGCTCGCGCGCGTTGCGCTCGGTGGTCGCGCGCGGCAGCATCGCATACTCCGCCGTTAGCCACCCGAGCCCACTGCCGCGACGCCACGCCGGCACGCGCCGCTCCACGCTGGCAGTGCACATCACCAGTGTGCCGCCGAAGCGCGCCAGGCACGAGCCCTCCGCGTGTGGATTGGCGCCCCGCTCCAACACGACGCGGCGCAGCTCGTCCGGGCGCCTCCCGTCCGGCCTCGCCATCGCTACTGCTCCGGTTCGGACGCGGGGAGCGGGTCGGTCTGTTCGTCCGCGGCGTCCGTCACCCCGCCCCGGCCGAACGCGACCTTGAGGAGCGGCGGCGCAATGAACGTGGTGCCCATGACCATGATGAGGATCGCGCTGAACAGGTCGCGGGTCAGCAGGCCCGACGTCAGCCCGATGTTGGCGAAGATGAGCCCGACCTCACCGCGGGGGATCATCCCCACGCCCACTGCTGGGCGGTTGAACTTGGACCACGGCACCGCCCACCCGGCCACGATCTTGCCGACGATGGCGATGAGGAGCAGTACGAACCCGAGGCCGAGGATCTGCAAGTTGCCGTCGACAAACGGATTCAGCAGCCTCAGGTCGAATTGCGCACCAATGCTCAGGAAGAAGATCGGCGTGAATATGTCGGCGACCGGCTTGATCCGGTCGTGGATCGTGTCGAACTGATTGGTGCCGCTGAGGATGATCCCGGCGGCGAACGCGCCGATGATCAGAGCAGAGCCGGCGACGTTCGCTGCCGCTGCGATGAAAAGCACGAAGGCAAACGCGCAGCCCAGCAATACTCCCCGCACCCGCATCCGGTCGAGCAGCCCGAAGACGCGGGGCGCCAGCAGCAATCCCGCCCCCACGGCGATCACTAGGAAGCCGATCGCTACGGCGACCGATCGGCTGATCGCCAGGAACGACACGGCGGCTCCTGCTACGAGCGACGTGACGACGCCGAGCAGGATGATGCCCATGATGTCGTCCAGGACCGCGGCGCCGATGATGAGCCGCGCCTCGATCGAGTGCATCACGCGCAGGTCGTTGAGCACCCTGGCCGTGATCCCGACGGAAGTGGCAGTGAGTGTGGCCCCGAGGAAGATGCCCGTGGTGAATTGGTCCCCGTTGGTCAGCGCCGGGTTCGAGAGCGGCGACATCCAGAAGAGAATGCCGCCCAGCAGTGGGAGCGCCACGCCGACGGCGGCTACGGACGCACAGGCGGGCCCCACCCGGAACATCTGCTTGAGGTCGGTTTCGAGGCCGATCTCGAACAGCAGGATCACGACGCCGATCTCGGCGAAGATCGTGATGATCTCGGTGAGGCTGTCGTCGGCTGCCGTCGGTATGATCCCGAGGGCGCTCGCGCCGAGGAAGATGCCCGCGATGAGCTCACCGAGCACGGCTGGTTGCCCCAGCCGCTCGAACAGCTCGCCCGCGAACTTGCCGACCACCAGCATGATGCCCAGCACGAAGAACAGGCGGACGATGAGCGAATTGCCTTCCATCTGCTCCAGCATGGCCCACAACGGGGTCGGAGCCGCCGCGAGCAAGACGATGGTGGCCCCCATGATGCGTCCGGTTGGATTCATTGCGTTAGAGAGGTTGCCTTGCTTCGGGCTTCAGCGTCACTACGTACTTGTAGAACGGGAGCACGAGCGTGTCTTGGTAGGTTGTGTGGATCCGAATCTCACGCGGGCGCAACGTGCGTAGAACCTGGAGTTCCCTTCGTGCTTCGGCCGGGATGGCGAGATGATCGATCTTGCGGAGTATGCGCCGCCGGATGGTCGCGTCGTCGATGCTGGGCGCAACCTTGGCCTGCGTGCGCATCTCGTCCTGCACCCTGTAGTACTTCATGTAGACGCCGCCGAGGTTCACACCGTAGTACACCGTGGTAGCGAGCAGCAGCAACGAGAACAGGCAGCCGAGGCGGCTCATCCCCCTGCGATCCACCACGCGCCTGCGGGCCGCGGCTACCATTGGGACTGTGCCCCGTCCACTATGTCGTTCACCAGCTTCTCGAGCGCCACCCTGCGTCCGTCGATCTCGAGCGGCGGCGTGTACTGGCCGTCGACTACCAACCCGGAGCGCTGCCACAGGGGCCGTCCCTCCTGTTGGTCGTAGATCTCGACGTTGAGCGTGATCTGAACGCGTCTGCGGGTGACGGTGACGTTGCCCTCTGGATCGGTCTGATGCGCCAGGAGCAGGTCGGGTTCGTAACGCGTGATCGTGCCCCGCACGATGGCGTCGGCCGATGCCTCGGCTGCAGAGCGCAGACCCAGGCGCTCCTCCATCGCTATCCTCACAGCGTCCGCTACTTCCAGTGTGAGTGACGGATCGGCGGTCCGGTTGTCGAACGGGAGGATTGCCACGGTACGTATGTGGCTGGGCATGCCGCCGCCGGCGAACCCATAACACGCGGCCACGAACGCCACGAAGGCCGCCGGTGCGGCCCTGGCAACGTTACGGCCTCTGCCAGATATCTTGTTCCACCGATGTGAGCGGCTCAATAGCGTGAACCGTGAAATAGACGATCGTCGCCGAGCCCGGGAACAGCATGGTCGCCTTGCGAGGCCGCCCCGTCGTGTCGGACAGCTCCACATCCACCGTTCCGAGCAACTCCCCCGCGCGCCGCAGCTCGGCCGCCAGTGTCGCAGGAGAGCCTTCGGTCGCCTGGTACGTCAGCGTGTCCAGCGCGCGCTCGTAGCGCCATGACCGTGTGGTCGAGTCGATGCGGCCGGTGACCGCCGCATCGGAGGGCGGCATCCCCGGGATGCCAATCGCGGTCCAGAAGAGCGGCGCGGCCGCCATGAACCCACCCGCCTCATCGTCGGGCCTCGCCCACACGATGCTGTCTCCAACCACCACGGCTGCGCCCGAACGGCCAAAGGGGCCCCGGTAGTCGAACCGGAACGAGTCCGGCGGCACGAACACGACCGCCGCTCGACCCCTGGCCATGCCCTTCTGCGTCTTGTACGTCCAACGCAGATCGTAGCGCTGCGGCTGGCTCGGGACGTACGCGCCAACCCAACGGCTGACCTCAGCGCGAGATATCTCCGGCATCACCTCGGGTACGAGGGGCGCCGGACCGGGCGCACATGCGCTCGCCATAGCGAGGGCGAGCACGAACAAGTGATAATAGCGACCCTCTCTCAACGCAAGCCGTTGCCACATCAGTAGTTAAATCCGAAGAAGAATTGAGTGAACCAACCCGGGTCGAACCCCACCCGCAGGACGTTGTTCCTGGCGCCTCCGGTCATGTCGAAGCGCCACCCCATGTCGAGCCGCAGCACCAGGGCGCCCCCGAACGACATCCGGAGCCCGAACCCACCGCTTCCGAGAATACCACGGTTGGGGCTGTCGTCGTGGCTCCACGCTCCACCGAAGTCGAGGAACACGGCGCTCTGGATCCCGGGGAACCTGATCTGCCCGATCGGAGTGCCGAAGCTCAGGAAGTCGAGCAGCGGCATCCGGAACTCCTGGTTGAACAAGAACACGCGGGTGCCCGAGACGCCGCCGTAGCGCGGATAACCCCGCAGACCCCAGGTACCGCCGATGTCCACGCGCCGAGCGCGGCTGCCCCCGGCAATGTAGCCGAACAGGCGGATGGCGTAGGCCGAGTAGGTTCCCGCACGCAGGTAGCGCCGGTGATCCAGCGACAGGGTCCAAGCGTCGAACCGGCCGTGCGTGAGGTCGTTGGTGATGCTGCCCGCGATGTTGGTGCGCTGCCCGTCGATCGGTCCCGTGGGTATCCACAGCGTGTTGTCGTGAACCCAGATCAGGATATTCGTGGCGAGCAGCCCGTTGCGGAACGCCTCGGCGCTCGGCAGAAGGATCGGATCGAACCTGCGCGAGTACTCCAGGCGGAACTGCCCCTCGATCCGGCTGAACCGGGAGAACGGCCAGCGCAGGTCGATCAGCCCACCGGTGGACGTCTCCTCGTACTGGGTCCGGATGTCGCCAGTCGAGAACACGCCCCTGATGCGGAACGCGCCGAGGCCCCAGTTGAGGCGGCGCTTGCGGTTCAGATAGAACGCCGACGCGTTGATGTTCTCGGCCAGGCTCCCGACGTTGGCGCTCTGGAAGGTCGTCGCTCCGACGAACACGAGCTGATCGCTCAGCAGATCGGAGAACTGGAACACGAGTCCCTGCGCGGACCCCGTCCCGGGGACCACAAGCACTTCGCCCGCCGCGAAGTCCAGCCTGAAGCGCGCGCGGTAGGGCGACGGCTCCTCGGGCACGTGCGGCGACTCCTCGAGCGCAGGCCAGTGCCACGACTCGCTATTGGCTTCGTGCCCATTCGTGACCACCTCCTCGGCGAGCGCGAAGTGTGTTCCAGTGTCGGTCGTGTCGGGGTTGGGGTAACCGTGGAACACATTGAACGAGAGGTCGTTCCACCCCCCGAACACCAGTGTCTGCTCGGAATCGACCCACTGCGGGTCGAACACCCCGGTGAGCGTGTGTGTCTCACGTCGGCCGCGGCCCGTCGGGTCCACCGAGTAGATGTCGAACACACCCTCCCGGTCCGACGAGAAGTAGATCCGATCGTTCTGGGCCCAGTTCGGCTGCTGGTCGCGCCAGTCGCCGTACGTCAGGTAGCGGATGATGCCGGTCGTGAGGTCCAGCACGTAGAGGTTCATCCCGCCGTCGGCGCCGAACGGCGTTCGATCGGACGCGAACACGACCGAGTGGCCGTCGAGGCTGATGCTGGGATCGAGATCCTGGTAGCGGTCGCTCGTGAGGCGCTCGAGCCGGCCATCGGGCACCCACAGGCGGTACAGGTCCGACATCCCGCCAAGTGTGAGGCCGCTGAAAACGAGGCTCCTGCCGTCGGGGGCCCAGCTCGGCGACAGGATCGATACGATCCCATCGAACTGGTAGCGGCCCACAACCTTGCTCCGCCTCAGGTCCCAGAAGAAGATCGCGTCGCGGTCCAGGTACTTGCTGGAGAACGCGACTACGCCCTCCCGCACGACCATGCGGGAAGCCATCGCGTGGAACGACTGGAACTGTGCCGACCGCTCACCCTTGACCACGACGCGGGACTTCCCGGGCCGGTTGAAACTTCCGCCGTAGATGTTCATGTAGCCGGTCTTGGGCGACAGGTACAGGTACTGGACGACGGAGTCGCCGGGCATCGTGAACGCGACGGGCTTGGCCGCCACCCTCGCAAGGATGCGAGCGGTCACCTCCAGCGGCTGCCGCTCGGCGACCACCGGGAAGTAGGTCTGCTGGAAGTGGAACTGGAGCTTGTTCTCCAGCTCCCGGAACGGCACGCCGTACACACCCTCCAGCGCATCCTGGAACGAGCCGTACTTCCACAGGTCGCGATAGAACACCTGCACGCGCCAGTCGCCGAACTCCTCCGCGAGCCAGTCGTGGATCGAGCCACCCAACGGATACACGACGCCGCTGAAGACGTACTCCAGCTGCTTGAGCCTGGGCATCCGACCCGAGACAGTGAGCTCCCGCATCACCATCTCGTCCAGCGCGTCCTGCCCATCGGACCAGTGCTCGGCCAGGCCCTCCGACCACCACAGCGGTATGAACACGCGCCCGGCACGGGCATGCCGGATGTAGGTGTCGTTTACAATCGTCAGTTGGAAGGCGTGCACCAACTCGTGCCGGATCGTGTGCCGGAACTGCGCGTAGTTGCCGTTGAACGGCACCGCCACCCGCTGCTTCAGGAACTCGGTGACTCCGAGGACACCCTCGGGCGGGATGAACGGGAGGATGTTCGTCTGCTCGAAGTCGGCGTGCGACGCGTAGATGATGAGCGGGATGCGACGGCGCGGCGAGAAGCCGAACTTCTGCTCGAGGTAGAAGAAGCTCTCCTCCGCGTAGTCGAGGGCAACGCGGGCGAGCTCCTCCTCGGCCGGATAGAAGTAGAGATCGATGTGCAGCCCACGCAGCACCTGCCAATCGAATCCGCGGTACTGCACCTTGTTCTGGCCGAAGTACTGCAGTTGGGCGAGCGCCGGCCTGCCGGCGCAGAGCAGCGCCAATATGCAGAGACCGAGAGCCGCCCGCCGGCGCATCAGCGACTCCAGCGCACCGATCGGATGCGGTCGCCCGGAACGATGCGGTCGACGACGGTGAGGCCGCCCCTCACGCGGCCGAAGACGGTGTACGTGCCATCCAGGTGTGGCTGCGGCGCGTGCGTGATGAAGAATTGGCTGCCGCCGGTGTCCGGGCCGGACAGCGCCATGCCCACCGTGCCGCGCCTGTATCGATTTCGGTTTATCTCGTCGCGCAGGGCGAACCCGGGACCGCCCCAGCCGTCACCCCGCGGATCCCCGTCCTGGATCACGAAGTTGGGGACCACGCGGTGCCAGGCTCCGCCGTCGAAGTAGTGCCGGTCCGCGAGCTGCAGCAGAGCGTTCACGGTGATCGGAGCGTCCGCGGCGAAGAGCTCCACGGTGATCGTGCCGCGATCGGTCTCGATGTAGAGTTCGGGCAGGCCCTCCCCCCGCTCCGCCGGGAGCACGAGCCGGCGCGCGATGTCCCTGTAGTCCTCGGTGTCGCGACCAGTCTCGACCGGCTCGGGCGGACCCCACTGCATTGCTGCGGGGGGAAGGCTCTCCAAAGCGGCCCGCCGGACGAGGTAGTCGTCACAGGTGGGATAGCGCGCCAGGAATCGGCTCTGGACGGCCATCTGCTCCCTGTACCCCAGTTCAGAGATCGCTCCCAACGCCTCCACGATCGCGATACGTGCGTCGGGGATGGCGTCCTCCTCGGCGAGGCCGTAGCCCGCCACCAGCAGCTCGAGCGCCGCCACCCGGGGCCGATACTCGATGTGCCGCGCCGCCAGGGTCCGCACCACGGGATCTGGATGGGTGAGGAGCTGCGGCGCGAGCTCCCGTGCCCACCCGCTGTCGCCGCGCGCGAGGGCGTCGAACGCGGTGGCCGCGACTCTGCCATCCTGATCGAAGACCAGCTGTTCGAGCCAGGACAGGGCCGTATCGCCACCGATGTGCTGCAGGGCCTGGGCCCCGACGGCTCGCCGGCGCCAGTCGTCCTCGTTCGTGATCCACGATGCGCTTTCGGTCAGGGCGGTGCCGCGGTCCACACGGGCCAGGCTGGTGAGCGCGAGCCCGCGCTCGGCCAACGATCCATCGTCGAGGCGCACGGTGAGCGCCGTGGCCGCCAGCTCCCCGCCGAGCTGCCCGAGCGTGGCGAGCGCCTGCAGCCGCACCTGGGATTCAGGGTCTCCGGTGCCGTCCACTGCCACGCCCGCATAGTCCGGATTCGCGAAGGTGCCCAGCGCCCACAGGGCGTTCACGCGGACGCCCGGTTCCTGATCGGCGGCCAGTTGGGAGAGCCGCGTGGCGACGGCGCTGTGGTCCAGCCCGGCGGAGTCCGCAAAGGCGCGCGTGAGCGCACGGGCCGCCCATTCCCGGACCAGCGCGTCCTCATCCGCGCTGGCGGCCAGCAGCTCGCGCGCGGCGCCCGCCGCATGCAGCCGGTAGAGCGAATAGACTGCCGCGCGCCGTACCCGCTCCGACGGGGCGTCCGCCAACTGCGCGATGGTCACGACCGGGGCGTCCTCTCCGAGACGCCACGCCTCGCCCAGCAGAGGCTCCACCAGGAAGGGTGTGTCTCCCGCGTCGGTGCGCGACATCCACCGCACCAGCAGCTCGTCGAACAGCCTCGCCGCGTCCGGACCGCCGATCTTCGCGATCGCAGTCACTATCTCGGCGTCGGCATCGGTTCGCTCGGCATCGGTGGATTGGAGCAACACGTCCTGCAGGTGCTGCAGAGCGGTCGGGTCGGCGATCAGGCCCAGAGCGAAGGCGGCATCCTGCTGCACGACGCTGTCGGGGTCGGTGAGGAGCTCGAGCAGGATGGGGACGCCGGCCGGGTTACGTATCCGTCCCAGGGCCAGCGCGGCATGTCGCCGCACCACCGGGTCCGCGTGGTTGGACGCGCTCTGGAACAGGTCGCCGTCCCAGCGGCGGGCGTCCTCGGCGGCCAGCACGTCGGCCAGCGCATCCACGACCGCCTCATCCTGCGCGTGTGACGCACCGGGTGCGGCGGCGAGAAGGGCGGCGCTACAGACGCACGGGATCAGGAACCGCGACCATCTTCTGCCGCACTTCCCGGGGAATCGTCCTGAGCGCATACGTAGAATCTACCGCGATAAGGGCCGTTTGTGCCGTTGCCAGCAGGCTGCCGTCCGCCGCCAGCTCCACGGCGTAGCCGAAGACCACCCTCCGGCTCGAGGTTTCCCGCACCCAGCAGTGCACCCGGACGACGTCGTCGTAGCGAGCTGCGCTGCGGTACCGCACCTTGACGTCCACGACGGGCAGCAGCAGGCCCTGTTCCTCCAGCTCTTTGTAGCTCACGCCGAGGTGGCGCATGTGGTCGGTCCGGGCCTGCTCGCACCAAACGATGTAGTTGGCGTGGTGGGCCACGCCCATCTGGTCGGTCTCTGCGTAGCGGACCCGAAGCTCCGTGGCGGACACGTTCGGGCCGTATGATGACGTTCCGGCGCCTTCAGGCACTTCCATCCTCCTCTCTCACCCCCGACTCGAGCTCCCGCTCCAACTCCGTGAGGAGGGACGATGCCCCCAGCCGGAACCGGGCCGGCGCGGCGTCTCCCGCCCCCAGTTCGGACTCGGCCAGCGTGATCCACTGGCATGCTTCACGCGCGGTTCCGATGCCTCCCGCCGCCTTCAGCCCGATGCTGATCCCCGTTTCTTCCTCGTACGACCGGGCAGTCCGCGCCAGGACCATGCCCACCGGCAGAGTGGCGTTCACCCGCTCTCTTCCGGTAGATGTTTTCACGAAATCCGCGCCGGCCATCATGGCCACACGGCCCGCGCGGGCCACCCGCCGAAGCGACCCCAGGTCGCCTGCGGCGAGGATCACCTTCATCAGTGCCGCCCCGCACGCGGCGCGCAGAGCGCAGAGCTCGCCGTAGAGCTCCTCCCAGCGCCCCGCCATGGCGAGGCCCCGGTCGATCACGAGGTCGATCTCGCCCGCTCCGGCGTCCACGGCCGACCGGACGTCGTCCACCCGCCGGCCGATCGGCGCGAGTCCGGCTGGGAAGCCTCCCGCCGCTGCGGCGACCGCTACGGGGGTCGTGCTCAGCGCTCGTGCGGCTACTGCCGCGAGCGAGGGAAAGACGCAGACCGCGGCGGCATGCAGGTCTCTCCACCCGGCGAGGGGGCGCCGCGCCGAAGCGCACAGGCTCCGTACGTCCGCTTCCGTCTCCCGGCCCGTGAGCGACGTGAGGTCCAGGCAGCGCACGGCCGAGAGCAGTCGGCCCTCGCGCAGCGACCGGTCCTCCGCCCTGGCTTCCACCTGCGCCACCGCGTGGGCGATGGCGGGCTCGTCGATGCACAGGGCGTCGAGCGACCGTGGGTCGAAGGAGGTGCCGGGGTTCACTGCGCGACCAATCTAAGGCTATACTGCTGCCGTGCCGTCGAATACCGCAATCGTGGTCTCCGATGCCCACCTGGGCGCCGCCTCTCCCGAGGCGACCGAGGCCTTGCACCGCTTCCTGCGGGCGGTGCCGGATCTGTGTGATCAGCTGGTGATCAACGGGGATCTGTTCGAGTTCTGGTTCGAGTACCAATCCGTCATACCGCGCGCGGCATTCCCGACTCTGAACGCGCTTGCGGCCGTGCGGCGGGCCGGCGTCGAGCTCACCCTCACGGGTGGCAACCACGACCGTTGGGGCGGCCCGTTCTGGCGGGAACAGCTCGGCGCAAAGTTCCACGCGGGGGCCGTCGAGCTCGAGCTCGCCGGCCTGCGCGCCCTGGTAGCGCATGGAGACGGCGTGGTCGATGGCGAGTTGGGAGCCCGTCTGCTGCACCGGATTACCCGCTGGTCGCTCACGGCGAAGCTGTTCCGCGCGCTGCATCCGGACGTCGGTTACGCTCTGGTGCGCCGGCTCGGTCCCCTGTTGGCAGGCAACCGGGACGAGGAGGTCGTGAGGCGAGCGGCCGCCTCGCAGCGCGAGTATGCGGAGCGCCTGTTGGCCGAGCGGCAGGAGCTGGATCTGCTCGTGCTGGGGCACACGCACTGGGCTGCCATTGTTGAGGCGGGCCCGAGGCGCTGGTACCTCAATCCCGGTGCGTGGTGTGATGGGTGGAGGTACGCCGTCATCGACCAGCACGGTCCCAGGCTGGAGCGGTTCGAAGCGGGAGCATAGACTTCGGGCCTTCGGCTCAGAACTCGATGCTCACCCCCGCCTGCACTCCCCCGTTGGGTGCAGCCTGGACGTCCAGATCTGCCGGGAAATCCCACAATATGCCCGATACAAACGCCTCGGCTGCTGAGATCAGGTGGTTGAAGATGAGCAGGAAGGCCCAGTCCTCTATCTCCTGTTTCTTCCCGTCGATCTTCTCCGCCATCTCGGGGCTGCCATCGTCGATCCTCTCGAAGTAGTCGAGCTGATTGGCGGACTTCACGATCATCGTGAGGGTGAGCCCCTCCCAGACGATGAACACCGCTCCGGTCACGCGCCGCCCCAGAACGGACTGTCCCCAACCCGGGATCAGCAGGGAGCGCCACATTGCACCCACCGGCGAGACGGGCGGCTCCGTCCGGAACTGGGGCACCTTGATCGTGTCGGCCGGTTGGGGCTGCTGCTGCCGGGTCGGTTGCCGCTCCGGGATTACCTGCGCGTTGGCGCCGCCGCCGGCCAGCAACAGGCCGCAGGCGAGGATCAGTGCGCGCATACAACACGGAGATGCCTGGGGAGCATCTCCACCTTCTGCGGCTCGCCCTCCGGCAGCTCGTACAACTCTCCGTCCAGATGTACCAGCACCGGCGCCGATGGGGCCGCGAGCCGCACGCGCGCGCTCCGGAACAGCGCCACCGGAGGGAGGTTGCCGTGTGTGCCCCGGATCACGCGCGGCACGTAGCGCAGGAAGGTGAGCAGCCCGATGCGTCGGATCACGCACACGTCGAACAGGCCGTCGTCGGTGACGGCGTCGGGCGCGATCATGAACCCGCCTCCGATCGAGGGCCCGATCGCCACCTCCATCATCATCACGCGGCCCAGCTCGCTGTGCTCGGGAGTCAACACCTCCAGCTCCGGTGGCTCGAAGCTGACGAAGGTCCGGAAGGCCGCCGCCAGATAGAGTGGGAAGCCGCGCAGGTGCTTCATGCGGAGGGTCTGACGCGTGGCCTCCGCGTCGAAGCCGGCGCCCAGCGCGTTCACGAAGTACTCACCGAGCGCGCGGCCCACGTCGAGCCGCCTCACCGTGCCGCCCAGCGCGGAGGCGAGCGCCAGCTCGAACGGTTTCTTGCGCAGCCCCAGAGCGTAGGCGTAGTCGTTGCCGGTGCCGATCGGAACGTGGCCCAGGACGGTCTCGGTGGGCCCGTCTGCCAGCAGGCCGTTGGCGGTGTGATGCACCGTGCCGTCGCCCCCCACGGCGACGACCATGGGCCAGCCCTCGTCGCGGGCCTGCGCGGCGAGCTCGCGTTCGTGGCCGCTGTGGGTAGTCTCGTGGATGCGGGCGTCCCAGCCCAGGTCGCGCGTGGCCTCGGTGAGACGCGGGCGGAGCTTGTGCCCGCGGCCGCGTCCCGCGGTGGCATTGAGGATGAAGAACGCGGACCTCATCGGAGTGCGCGGCGCTGGCGGGAGCGTGTGGGAATCGAACCCACCGGAGCCGCCTCAGGCGCCTCCCAGCGGTTTTGAAGACCGTACGGACCACCAGGCCCGATCCGCCCCCGTTGCGTGATCAGCTCCGGATCGCGATCGCTTCGATCTCGACGAGAGCGCCCTTGGGCAGGGCCCCTGCCTGCAGGGCAGCCCGCGCCGGCCGGTGCTCGCCAAAGTGCTTGGCGTACACCTCGTTCATCGCCTGGAAATCGGAGATGTTCGCGAGGTAGACGGTGCTCTTGACCACCTTGGACAGGCCGGCGCCGGCCTGCTCGAGCACGGCCGCGAGGTTCCTCAGCACCTGGTCGGTTTGCGCCTTCACGTCGTCGCCGACGATCTCCATGGTCTCCGGATCCAACGGGATCTGTCCTGAGGCGAACACGAAGTCACCCGCGATGACCGCCTGGGTGTACGGCCCGATCGCCGCCGGCGCGTCTTTGGTCGTGACGAACTCCATCGGTCTGGTATCCTCCTAGAAGAGCCCCTCGATGGTGCCGTCGGCCGAGACCCGCATTCTCTCGGCGGCGGGTGTCTTGCCGAGCCCGGGCATGGTCATGATGTCGCCGCACAGGGCGATGACGAACCCTGCGCCGGCCGAAGGGTATATGTCCCGCACCGTGATCTTGAACCCGGAGGGCGCGCCGAGCAAGGAGGCGTTGTCGCTGAAGGAGTACTGCGTCTTGGCCATGCAGAGGGGCGTGTCGCCCAGGCCCCACTTCTCCAACCGTGCGGCGGCGCGTACTGCCACGGGCATGAAGGTGACGCCGTCGGCGCGGTAGATCTCCTTGGCGACGATCTCGATCTTCTGGCGGATGGGGAGCGCGATGTCGTAGATCGGCTTGAAGTCGGCCTTGCCCTCCTCGAGCAACTCGAGCACCACCTCGCCCAGCTCGATGCCGCCGTCGCCGCCCTTCTCCCACACCTCGCACAGCGCGACCTTGGCGCCGATGGCCTTGCAGCCGGCGCGCACCGCCTCGACCTCCTCGTCGCTGTCGGTGATGAACCGGTTGATCGCGACCACCGCCGGCACGCCGTACTTGGCGACGTTCTCCACGTGCTGCTTCAGGTTGGCGAAGCCGCGCTCGACCGCCGCCGCGTTGGGCTCGGTGAGCCTGTCCTTCGGGACTCCACCGTGGAGCTTGAGCGCGCGCACCGTGGCCACCACAACTGCGGCCTCGGGCTTGAAGTCGCCAATCCGGCACTTGATGTCGAAGAACTTCTCCGCGCCGAGGTCCGCCCCGAATCCAGCCTCGGTTATCACGATGTCGGCTACGCGCAGAGCCGCG
Source organism: Gemmatimonadales bacterium (assembly GCA_030601605.1). Lineage (GTDB taxonomy): Bacteria > Gemmatimonadota > Gemmatimonadetes > Gemmatimonadales > GWC2-71-9 > WVYX01. Next base: position 10,248 of record JAUVTI010000008.1, on the reverse strand, counting down.
TCGGTCGCAACGACCGAGTTGCATCCGTGCGCGATGTTGGCGAACGGCCCGCAGTGCACGAAGGCCGGCCCGCCCTCGAGCGTCTGCACGAGGTTTGGGTCGAGCGCATCCTTGAGCAGCAGCGTCATCGCGCCCTGCGCCTCGAGCTGCTCGGCGCGCACCGGTTCCTGCTGGCGCGTCATGCCGACGATGATCCGTCCCAGGCGCGCTTCGAGATCGTCCAGGCTGCGCGCCAGGCACATGATGGCCTGGATCTCGCTCGCGGGCGTAATGACGAATCGGTCCTCGCGCGGCACGCCGCCCAGCGGGCCTCCCAGGCCGACCACGATGCTGCGCAGCGCCCGGTCGTTCATGTCCATCGTGCGGGGCCAGGTTATGCGGCGCTGATCGATGCCCGCGGCATTCCCCTGGTGCAGATGGTTGTCCAACAGCGCGGACAGCAGGTTGTGAGCGCTCGAGATGGCGTGGAAGTCGCCCGTGAAGTGGAGGTTTATGTCCTCCATCGGCACGACCTGCGCGTACCCGCCGCCGGCCGCGCCCCCCTTGATGCCGAATACCGGCCCGAGACTGGGCTCGCGCATCGCCAAAATGGCGTTGCGGCCCATCTTCCTGAGCGCCTGGGCGAGTCCGACGGTAACGGTGGACTTCCCCTCCCCGGCGGCCGTGGGCGTGATCGCGGTGACCAGCACCAGGTGACCCTTGCGCCTCCGGTTGGCCAGGCCTCCGAGCTTCACCTTGGCCTTGTACGCGCCGTACAGGATCAGCTCATCCGCGCCGAGGCCGAGGTCGGCGGCGACTTCCGTGATCGGCCGCGGCTTGGCGGCCTGCGCTATCGCAATGTCGGTCGGAACGGTCCGCGTCATTTCCCCTCTTCCCATCCTCTATGGTTGAGCCACGCGAGCGCCGAAGCAGCGCTCCGCGTTGGTCGTGGTTAGCGCGCCGACTTCCTCGCGCAATATGCCGCGCAGCTCCGCGACGCGCTCGGCGACGTGGGTCACGTACGCCGGTTCGTTGCGTTTGCCGCGATGAGGTACGGGCGCAAGATACGGCGCGTCCGTCTCGATGAGGAGTCGCTCGGCCGGACAGGCCGCAACCTGATCGGTCTGCTTCCAGTTCTTGAACGTAACCATTCCGGAGAAGCCGAAGTAGGCTCCGATGCTCATGCCGGCTTCGAACACGGCCGGTCCGGAACTGAATGAGTGGAGCACGAGGGCCGGCACGTGCTGTCCCATCTCGGTGATGATGGCCGCCATATCGTCGTCCGCTTCCCGCGCGTGGACCACAACCGGGATCCCGTGCTCGGCGGCGATCGCGAGCTGAGCCTCGAACACGCGTCGCTGCACGTCGCGCGGCGAGTGGTCGTAGTGGTAGTCGAGCCCAGTCTCGCCCACGGCTACGACGAGGGGATCTTCCAGTGCCGCCACGATGCGGGCCTCCACGTCGGCGCTCCAGCTCGACGCCTCGTGCGGGTGCACTCCGGAGGTCGCCGAGAGATCGAAGCGGCGGGCGAGCGTGATGGCGCGATCGGTGGCGTCCGCCGAGTCGGCGATGACTACGAGATGTCCCACGCCCGCAGCGCGGGCGCGGGACACCACATCATTCAGATCGGGGTCGAAGCGCGAGTCGCCGAGGTGGCAATGCGTGTCGACCAGCACCCAGTCCCCGTGCCCGGCGCCGCCTCAGGTGGCGGCCGGGGCGCCCTTCGGCGAGATGGTCCGTACACCGCGCACGTCCTCACCCGGCCAGCGGCGTTCGACGGCCCACAGCACCGGCGACGCGATGAAGATGGACGAGAAAGTGCCCGTGATGACTCCGAACGTCATCACCCAGGCGAACGGCCGGATGATCGGACCGCCGAGGATCAACAGCGCGATCAACGCGCCCAGCGTTGTACCCGAGGTGAGCACCGTCCGGGGCAGCGTTTCGTTGATGCTCCGGTTGAGGATGTCGTAGATGTTCTGCCGCTTGTACTTCTTCAGGTTCTCGCGCACCCGGTCGAAGGTCACGATGGTGTCGTTGAGCGAGTAGCCCATGATCGTGAGCAGCGCCGCGACCACGACGAGTGAGACCTCGAGGTTGAGGATCGAGATGAACGCGATTGTGGTGACGACGTCGTGCACCGTGGCCAGCACGGCGGCGAGGCTGAAGCGCCACTCGTAGCGGAACCAGATCACCAGGAAGATCGCGCCGGCGGCCAGGAGCAGCGCCAGCAGGGTGCGCTCCCTCAGCTCACTCCCGACCTTGGGTCCCACTGCGTCGAAGCTTCGCACTTCGTAGGCTTCCGGTCCATAAGCCTCGTCGAGTGCCAGCCGGACGGCGGCCGCCGTTTCCTGCGCGCTCTCCTCGCTGGCCTCGACGCGCGGGTCCAGGCGGGCCCGGATGATGAACTCGTCCTCTGCGCCGAAGGTCTGGATCTCGGCGCCCGTGATGCCCGCGGCCGCCAGCGTCGAGCGGATCTCGGCCGTCCGCAGGCCGGGGTCGATCGCGTGTATCTCCAGCGCGGTTCCGCCCGTGAACTCGATGCTGGTGTTCAGGCCGCGCACGGCCAGCAGCGCGAGGCCCGTGAGGACGAACACGGCGGAGATCGAGAACGAGATCCTCCACTTGGAGAGGAAGTCGTAGTCGGCGTTGTCGAACAGGCGCATCAGATCGTCAGCTCCTTGGTGGCGGATCGGCGCTGCAACCAGAGGAGGAACAGCGTCTTGGTCACGAATACCGCAGTCACGAGCGAGGCGAGGATGCCCACGAGCAGGGTCACCGCGAAGCCGCGCACCGGACCGGTCCCGAACTGGAACAGGAAAGCCGCCGTGATCACGGTGGTGACGTTGGCGTCGATGATGGCCGGCATGGCGTGTTCGAAGCCCTGATCCACGGCCACTCGGGGTGTCTTGCCCAGTTTGAGCTCTTCCCGAATGCGCTCGAAGATCAATACGTTGGCGTCCACCGCCATTCCCAGTGACAGCACGAAGCCGGCCAGGCCCGGCAACGTGAGCGTGGCCCCGAAGGTGGCGAGGCCGCCCATGGTGAACAGCATGTAGAAGCCGAGCGCCAGGACGGCCAGCGTGCCGGCTATCCGGTAGTAGGCGAGCATCACCAGGATCACGAGCACTGCGGCGGCGATGGCGGCCCGCGTTCCCTGGCGGATGGAGTCGCGCCCGAGACTCGGGCCCACGGTGCGCTGCTCGACGATGACCAGAGGCGCCGGCAGCGCGCCGGCCCGCAGCACCAGGGCCAGGTCCTGGGCCTCCTGCAGGCTCGTGTTGCCCAGCTCGATCTGGCCGCTGCGGCCGATCTCGCTGCGGATAACGGGGGGCTGCATGAACACCCTCACGTCGAGCATGATCGCCATGAAGTCGCCCACGTGCCGCCTCGTCTCCTGGCGGAAGCGGCGCCCGCCCGAGCGGGTGAGGTCGAACAATACGATCGCCGAGTTGGTCGTCGGGTCGATCGTGGCTCGGGCGTCCTGCAGGTCGGTTCCGGTGAGAACCGCCCGGCGGTCGACCGAGTAGAGCGGCCGGTACGAGCGCGCGCCCTGCGATATCGGCTCGGCGGCCCACACGAGCTCGCGGCCACGCGGCATCGCCCGCTCCACCTCGGGCAGCCGTATCAGGCTGTCCACGAGCAGGAACTCCTCTTCCGGAACGAGGAACTCGCCCGGCATGCCGCCCTGGTAGAGGCGCGTGCTGAGCGGTCCCGGCTGGTCGAGCCCGGCAGCGCTGTCAGCGCCACCCGCGTCCGCGGCGGAGTCGCCGCCCAGGAGCTGCTCGAGCGCTGGAGCCTGCGGGATGCCTCCTCCCCCCACGCTCACGCCGGCCCGCACGAGCGCGGCGTCGATGGTGGGAAGCGCGTCACGGAACAGGTTCTGCATATCCGTGATGCGCCACTCGAGATACGCGGAGCGCTGGACGATCTGCGTGGCGCGTCCGGGGTCGGTGACCCCGGCCAGCTCGACAATGATGCGGTTGTCACCCACCCGCTGGATCAACGGCTCGGCCACACCGAACTCGTCAATGCGGGAGCGGATGACCGTGAGCGCGCGTTCGAGGGCTCCGGAGCGGTCGGCCACGGGACCGCGGCTCTCGTCCAGCTCCAAAGCGAGATGGATGCCACCCAGCAGGTCGAGGCCGCGTTTGATCGGGACCCGCTTGATGGTGGTGTCCCGCATCCGGCCGTCGGGCCCACGCTCGCGGATGGTGACGTCGCGTGGGACCAGCGAGACGACGCTCCCCAGTACGAGGAGGGCGATCACAATCAGGCGGTTTCGTATCGTCGAAAACATGATATCGCGTGCAGTTAGGGCGGTAATGGATACCGTAGCGAGGTCACCGTGTCAACGCGGCCCGCGCGGCCGCGAAGTCCTTGTCGAGCTGCTCCTTGAGCGCCGCGGCCGACTCGAACCTCTGCACGTCCCGCAGCCGAGAGATCCACGACAGCTTGACCTGCTCGCCATAGAGGTCGAACTCGGCACCGAAAACGTGCGCCTCCAGGCTGCGCGTGGCGTCGTCGAACGTGGGGCGCGGTCCCTGGTGCATCATCCCACCCGCGCTTCCCGCCCTCCACTCGACGCGCACTGCGTACACCCCGTCGGGGGGCAGCAGCTTGCGGTCGTCAGGCAGCGCGAGATTGATCGTGGGATATCCCAGCCCGCGGCCGCGCCGCGCTCCGCGGACCACCGTGGACGAGAGCGAGTACGGCCGGCCCAGGAGCCGGCCGGCCGTCTCCAGATCGCCGCCCGCCACCGCCCGCCGAACGAGGGTAGACGAGACGGGCCGCCCGCCGATCTGGAACTGGTCAACCACGTCCACGGCGAAGCCGAGTTTGCCGCCCAGCCTTTCCAGCAGGGCCACGTCGCCGGTCCTGCCCCGGCCGAAGCCATGGTCGTACCCGATCACCAACTCACGCATGTCGAAGCGCTCCAGCAGCAGCCGCACGAACGCCTCGGGTGTGAAGTGGGACAGCTCCTCGGTGAAGTTCAGGAACACCACCACGTCAAGCTCGCACTGCGCCAGGAACTCGCGCCGCTCGTCGGCGAGCGTGAGCAGCGACGGTGCGGCGTGCGGGTTGACGATCTCCAGGGGATGCGGGTCGAACGTGACCAGCAGGCTGCGCCGACCGGCGCGGCGGGCCCTGAGCGCGATCTCGTCCAGCACCTGGCGGTGTCCCAGGTGCACACCGTCGAACGTACCCACCGTGACCACGCTGCCGCGGCCGTCGTTGGGAAGCGCGTGGCCCGGGATCATCCCTCGAGCACCACGCGCGGCTTGAGTACGTCTCCGCAGGGCTCGGCTACGGCAACCAGCTCGCCGTCCGCCACCAGGGCCACGTAGTCGCCCGGTTGGTCGAAGCCCTCGAGGGGTTGCCCGTGGGCGGCCCTGACGCGCTGCTCCCCGTCCAGCTCGCAGCTGGGCAGGTGCGGCACCGCTTCCAGCGGCGGCTTGAGCGCCGGCGCTTCGCCCTCGAGCGTCTCGAGCCGCGCCGCGTCCTCTACCCGAAATGGGCCGACCGCGGTGCGCCTCAGCTCGTGGAGGTGCGCGCCGCAGCCCAGCGCGCGTCCCAGATCGCGCGCCAGAGCTCGCACGTAGGTGCCGCTGCCGACGTCAGCCGCGAACGTGACTCGTGAGCCCTCGCGCGCGGCCAGCTCGAACCGGGTGACCTCGATGTCCTGTGGGGTCAGCTCGACCGGCTGGCCCTGGCGCGCGAGTCGGTGGGCGCGCTGCCCGCCGCTGTGCTTGGCCGAGTAGACCGGGGGCAGTTGCTCCAATCGGCCGGTGAGTTGCTGCATCGCGGTGGCCACGGCCTCGTCGCTCACTGATCGCCACGATTCGTCCTCGCGCAGGACCGCGCCGGTGTGGTCGTCCGTGTCGGTCTCGACGCCGAGCGTAATGCCGCCGATGTACGACTTGGGCAGTCCCACGAGGAACCGAGAGAGGCGCGTGGCGCGGCCGACGAGTACGAGGAGAAGTCCCGAGGCGGAGGGGTCCAGCGTGCCCGCGTGTCCCACTCTCCGCACGCGCAGCGCCCTGCGGACCATGTCCACGACGTCGTGCGACGTGGGGCCCTCGGGCTTGTCGAGCAACAGGAACCCGTCGTTCAGGACTCCGTCCCGCGTTTGAGATCGTTGAGCAGCTGATCGATCCGCTGCGCATGTTCGATGCCGCGGTCCAACACGAAATGGAGCTCCGGCGCCGTGCGCAGCGTCAGGGTGCGTGCCACCCGGGTCCGCAGGAAGCCGGTGGCGCTCGCCAGCCCCGCCATGGCCTCGACCTTCTCCTCTTCGGTGCCCAAGACGCTGACGCGCACCTCGGCGTGCGCGATGTCAGGCGTGACCGTCACACCCGTGACCGTCACGAAGCCCACGCGTGGATCCTTGAGGAGGTGGGAGACTGCGGCGGCGAGCGTCTCGTGGATGAGGGCGGCAACACGCTCGGGACGATGTCGGCCGGATGCCATCAGAGCACCGTGGTCGCCGAGTCGATGATTCGCACCTGGCCGTTGCCCTCGACCAGCTTGTCGGCCTGGCCCAGTACGGATATCGCGTGGCTGCGGTCCGTGGCCACCACTCCACAGGCAAGCTCGGCCCGCTGCCACAGATCCTGATGTCCCGTCTCGGCCACCGACACGTTGAACTGCTTGTGGAGCCTGTCCTTCAGGCTCATGAGAATCCGTCTCTTGTCTTTGAGGGACTGGCACCCGCTCAGGTGCAGCTCCCAGGTCACGATGGCGAAGACCACGTCACGCGTCCTTCACCGCCCCTACCGATTCCAGCGAGCGGGCGATTTGCTCGATCTGGTACGTCTCGAGGACGTCGCCCACCTTGATGTCGTTGAAGTTCTCGACCCCGATACCGCACTCGAGCCCTTCCTTCACCTCGCGGATGTCGTCCTTGAACCGCTTCAGGCTGGACATCTGCCCGTCGTAGACGACGACGGCGTCGCGGAGGACGCGGATCTTCGCGCTGCGTCGCAGCACCCCGTGGCGCACCAAGCAGCCAGCGATCGTCCCGATGCTCGAGATCTTGAAGATCTGGAGCACCTCGGCCTCGCCCAGCACGGTCTCCTTCTCCTCGGGAGCGAGCATGCCCTCCAGCGCCGCCTTGACGTCCTCCACGGCGTCGTAGATCACGCGGTAGGTGCGCACGTCAACCTTCTCCCGCTCTGCGGCGGCGCGCGCGTTTGCGTCGGGCCGCACGTTGAACCCGATCACGATGGCACCGGAGGCCTTGGCGAAGACGACGTCGCTCTCGGTGATCGCTCCCACGCCACGATGGAGGACCTCCACCTTGACTTCATCGGTGGAGAGCCGGGCGAATCCGTCCGCCAACGCCTCGGCCGGCCCGCCCTGGTCGGCCTTGATGATGATGTTGAGCGCCTGGACCTTGCCCTCCTCGATCCGCCTGGACAGCTCCTCGAGGGAAACCCCGCGCAGGCTGCGGCGGTGCGACGCCTCGCGGTCGAGCCGCCGCCTCTTCTGCGCTATCTCGCGGGCGTCGGCCGCCTTGGGCACAGCCATGAAGGTGTCGCCGGCTTCCGGCACGCCGTCGAACCCGAGTATCTGCACTGGAACGGACGGCCCCGCCGAGTCCACGCGCTGGCCCCGCTCGTCGAACAGCGCGCGCACGCGACCCGCCAGGTTGCCGCAGATGAAGTCCTGACCGACCTCGAGCGTGCCCGCCTCGACCAATACGGTGGCCACGGGTCCCTTGCCCGGATCCAGCGCTCCTTCGAGCACGGTGCCGCGCGCAAGGCGGTGCGGATTGGCCTTCTTGTCCAGCAGATCGGCCTGGAGCAGGATCTTCTCCAGCAGTTCATCGATCCCCTCCCCTGACTTGGCCGAGATCGCCTGGGCCATCGTGTCGCCGCCGTACTCCTCCAGCACGACCTCGTGCTGCAGCAGGTCCTGCTTCACCTTCTCCGGGTTGGCAGTCGGCAGGTCAATCTTGTTCACGGCCACTACGAGCGGCACGCCAGCGTTCCTTGCGTGACTGATGGCCTCTACTGTCTGCGGCATGACCTGGTCGTCGGCCGCCACCACCAGCACCACGATGTCGGTGATCTGCGCGCCGCGCGCCCGCATGGCGGTGAACGCCTCGTGCCCCGGTGTGTCGAGGAACGTGACGACGCGCCCGTTGGGCAGCTTGGCGTGGTACGCACCGATGTGCTGCGTGATGCCACCGGCCTCGCCGGCTATGACGTTCGTCTTGCGGATGTGGTCCAGCAGCGACGTCTTCCCGTGGTCCACGTGGCCCATTACCGTCACGACCGGCGGTCGGGAGACGAGATCTTCCTCCGCGTCCACCTCCTCATCTACGATCGCCTCGGTCGGCACGTACTCCTCTTCCCTGACCGCCTGGAAGTCGAACGCGCCCGCGATCAGGTCGATCTGATCGAAGTCGAGCCGCTGGTTCACCGTGACCATCAGCCCCAGCTCCTTGAAGCAGAAGGTGACGACCTCGGTGGGGCTCACCTTGAGGATGCCGGCCAGCTCAGAGACGGTGATGAACTCGGTCACCCGAACCAGTGTCTTCTCGCGCTCCTGCTCCTCGACCTTTTGCTGCGCGGCCAGCTCGCGCGCGCTGGGCTGGTCGTCCCTCCGCCGTGCCCTCCTCGGTGCCGGCCCCTTTATCGAGGCCATGGTGCGGCTGATATTTGCCTTCACCGCCTGCTTGTCGACCTGTGAGCGCTTGCCCTTGCGGCGGCGCTTCTTGTCGCGGCGCCGCTCCTCGGCGACCTCTCCCGGCGCGGCGGAGGCCACTGGACGCGGTCCCGCGGTGGCTGCGGGCCGGCTGCGGACCGGCTGCGCCACGCGCTCCACCCGCTTGGGCTTTGGCTTGGGCGGCTCCGGTACCACAACCGGCGCTTCGGGCTGCGCGGGCTCGGCAGTGACATCCTCCAGCGCCGCCGCGGCGGGCGCCTCCCCTGCCTCCTCCTGGTCCGGCTCGAGCGGGGGCGCTTCGGCCTCGCCTGGCTCGCCGAACAGGGCTGCTGCCCGCTCCTCGAACGACTGCTTCTCCTCGACCGCAGCCTCCTCGATGAGGGCGGCGGCCGCCTCGGCTGCTTCGGCTTCGACCCTGGCCTGCTCCTCATCGGCCTGCGCGCGCTCAGCGACCTCGGCGGCCGTGCGCCGGCGCCGGCGAGGCTTGGCCACGGGTGCCGGCGTCTCGGGCTCGGTCTTGGTCTTGGTCGCCTTCTTGCGCCGCCGGGTCCGGGGTTTGTCCGCGGGCTGCTGTGCGCGGCGCTTCTCCCGCTCCCAACGGGTCCGAACGCGGGCGACCTGCCCCTCATCCAGCGCCGACAGGTGGCTGCGTACGTGGATGCCCATGTCCGCGAGCATCTGTATCAGCTGCCCGCTCTCCATCCCGAATTCCGCCGCGAGATCGTGGATCCGCGTCTTGCCCACTACTTCCTCCTCGCGTGCTCAGGCCGGTTCGCGCCGAGGATTCCCGCGGCGAGCTTCCGGTCACGCACGCCTACCGACTGCACACTGCTCCGCCCCAGTTGCCGGCCAAGCTGGTTCGCCGACGGCCCGATGACCGTATCGACTCCCCGTGCCTGTGCCAGGCGCATCACCTTCTCTGCCGTGCGCTGGCCGTGGTCACCAGCGACCACCACCAACTCGAGCTCGTCGCGCTGCAGCGCGGCTCGTACGCCGCTGGTGCCCACCACCAGCGTGCCGGCTCGGGCTCCGAGCCCCAACAAGCCCCAGTTCTCCTTCGTCATCACGCCGCCGACGTCGTCTCCGGCTCCCTGCCCTGCTTCTCCTTGCTCTCACCAGCTTCGCCTTCCTGGTCGCCCGCCTCGGTATTCTCCTCGGTGAGCTCGCTCAGGAACGCCATGAGCATGTCGGCCTGCTCGTCTGTGATCCCCTCGATCTTCAGCACGTCGTCGCGCTCGAGGTCCAGGATGTCCCGCAGGGATTTCCGGCCGGTGGCTTCCAGCGTCTCCACCAGATCGGCCGGCATCCCCTTGAGCTCGCTCAACAGGACGTCTGCCACCAGCTCGTCCTCGGGCTCCATCGGCGCGAAGAGCGGGCTCTCGCCGCCCCGCTCCAGCCACTCACGGCTGGAGTACAGGTCGATTTTCCAGCCCGTCAGCTCCGAAGCCAGGCGGACGTTCTGCCCGTTGCGTCCGATCGCGAGCGAGAGCTGATCCTCATCCACGACGGCCTGGATCGTCTTGGAGTCCACGTCCGAGAACACGCGGGAGACCCGCGCGGGGGCGAGCGCCAGCTTTGCAAAGCGCTCGGGGTCGG